>CABSEO010000007.1 GCA_902476665.1 uncultured Emergencia sp. | reverse complement strand
CACTGTGCGGAAAGCATATCAGAATGGCTCTGATTCTGTACCTGCTGGGAATCAAAAGAGAAGCATAAAATAAGGTTTTAATAAAGAGACAAAAGGAGAGAGGTAAACTTATGAATATAGATGGAGTAAAAACAGGTATTGTACTGGACCATATCAAAGCCGGCAAAAGCATGCAGATTTACGAACTGCTCAGACTGGACAAAATCGATAACTGCGTGGCAGTCATTCAGAATGCCACCAGTTCCAAATATGGCAAAAAAGACATCATCAAAATCGATGAACTGATCGATCTGGATTTTGATGTGCTGGGTTATATAGACAGCAACATTACCGTTAATATCGTAAAAGACGGCAAACTGGCAGAGAAAAAGCATCTGGAGCTTCCTGAAACACTGACAAATGTGATTAAGTGCAAGAATCCTAGATGCATCACTTCCGTTGAGCAGGAAATCGTACATAAATTTAAACTGGTTGACAAAGAGAAGAAAATCTACAGATGCGCTTACTGCGACGCTGAACACAAATAATCAAATCAGCCTGAAATGAGGAGACATTGCAAAACGGATGAGCAATTCAGGCATGGAGCAATGTCTCCTTTTTACATCCAAAAAAGAAAGAAGCGCTTTATCTGCCAGTCTTTTCATAAAGCTGATTCTCAAACATCTTCATCCCTTTTCCGGAACATTCATCCCAAAGAATGATACCTGCCTGCTTTACAATTAACCAGAAACGGGAAAAAGCACTGATTTGAGTATAAAGATTTATACTTAATTTCCTGATTTAGAGCCATTTCGTTTGATAAAACGGTAAATCATCATTATTTTAGCTTATTGATCGGCTTTTTTCGTCTGAGGTGTATACTCTTTTTTATTAAAAAAGATAATTCCGGTTAACTGACTCAGGCAGCACAGTCAAACGGCCTCTAGGGGTGCCCTGAGAAGAAGCGAAAAACATAGACAATTCCTTCACCAGGCTGCTATGTTCTGCAGAATATGGCAGATTCTCCGTTCAAATAGAAAACGGTACAGTTCCGTCATTTATCTGATTGAACTGTACCTCTCTTATTATTTTTCGCCATATCAGTCTATACTTACAGCTTTCTATTATTCAGTTCTGCCGTATTTATGGCCGTGCCCCTGACCGCTGCCCGGTTTGACTCCACCTGTCTGCTTTCCATTGTGAGATGTTCCTGACAGCTCAGCAATCAGATCTCTGATTTCCCGCATGGTCATTTCTCTCACTTCTTCAGCTGTAATATCAGGATTCAGCTCCCGCAGTTCCAGATATGCCTTGTACCTGCCATAAGAAAGTCCCATTTCGTGAGCTTTTTCCACTTCATCCTTCTGTGCGCAGTAGCAATAGGTATTCTTCTGTTTGGCTGTACACCGCTTTACCCCGGAAAGAATCGGCTGAGACTGCTTCTCTCCGTCTCCCACAACCGCAATGGTCATCACTGCATCATCGGACAGCAGATCAGCAATCTTTTCATTTCTCATCACTTCATCAATAGCCTCTGTATAATCTGCAAACTTTATATCCAGCTGCTCCGCAAGTATATTGCCGTCTTCATTATATCCGTTCACAGAGATCACCTTGTCAAAACGATTGACACTCAGCTCAATGGAAGGATTGATATCTATGCTGATTTCTGCGGTAGGCGTAAAGTACAGCCAGTTTCCGCCAATAAAGATAAGCAGAGCACAGATGGCTGCAGAAAGACCATAGCGAAAGCCATGACAGAATACTTTTTTCTTTGAGTATCCGTTTGTCTTTTCATATAAATAATCTCTGGTCTTTTCTTTCAGCGCTTCTTCTGCATGTACCCTGTCAAAAGCATCTTTCATCCGATCATACATATTCATCACCTCCCAGTTTCACTCGAAGCATTTGTCTGGAACGATTCAGAAGCGTATAAACCGTATTCACATTTTTCCCCAGTATCCGGCCAATCTGGGGTGCAGTATACCCTTCATAGTAATGCAGATATACCACATCACGGTACTTTGCAGGTAGCGACAGAACCTCACGAAGTATCTCTCTGCTGTCCGCATCCATTTCCGCGGGCTGTTCCACAAGCTCATCCAGAGGTACCGTACGACTTACAAAAAAGCTTTTGAGCCAGTCTTTGCATGCATTGATCGTGACTCTGATAAACCAGGCTTTTTCGTGTTCTTCGCTTTCGAAGGAGACGGTACTGGTCACATATTTTAAAAACACAGTCTGAAAAATATCCTCAGTATCATCATAATTTTTCAGATGTACCATACAGATGCGCCGAATTGTATCTGCATATTTTTCAATTGCCCTGTTTACATCCTGCTCACTGCGCATTGTCACACTCCACTTTACAGCATTTTACTCTCCGGCATTTTCCTTTTATCTGCAGTTTCTGCCTCTACATCCGCCTCTGTTCTGATTCCGCTGTCCCTGACAGGCACTGCCCCAGTTATCACAAATACCGTCTTCGTCGGCGTCGACATAATTCTGACCGCATCCGCCACTTGTTGTATACTCTGTACGATTGTCGCAGATACCGTCTCCATCAGTATCAACATAATTCATCTTCTGTCCGCCGGATGCAGATGCCCCCCGTAAGTCACAGATACCATCACTGTCCTCATCCATATACCTGCAGGTATTTTCGGCTGCAGTACATACCTTTTCATTGTTCAAAAAAGAAAAATTGCATTCTGACACCGGTTCTCCTGCGGCAAATACGCCCGCCGCACTTAGAGAAAGTACAGTTGTGAATGTCAGTACGCCAAATAATATCTTTTTCATCTTAATCCCTCCTGTTATTGATTCGTAATTTTTTATCTTTCACTACTAATACGACTGAAACAGGAAAAACCATTCACATTTTCAAAAAATTTTTCAGATTTTATCAGAGAAAAACTGCAGGCAGGCATGTCCCGGTTTTCCTCCAGATAAACGATGGAGAGGCGATACTCCCAATCCCATACCCCTTTTGCGTAATCAAACAGTTTTTTCTCACAGCTTTCTCACCTGGAACATTTCATTCAAAACCTCTGAATTTGCCGGATTATAGTCCATAATATTCCAGAATCCCATTCCCGCCAGATCATATTCTTCCACCAGTGCCATCTTTGCGCGAATGCTTCTGATATCTTCATACCACACCACATGCTTATTTCCACTCTGATCGAAATAGGTGAAAAACGGCGCCTGTGAGAGTTGATCATAGATGATTTCCACACCATAATACTGTGCTCGCCAGAAAGCCTCTTCGCTGGATAACTTCTGCGCTCTGGACTCTCCTTTGATAAAAGGCAGTTTCCAGTCATATCCATAATTGGGCATACCCATCAGAATCTTGTCTCTGGGAATTTCACTGACAGCATAATCCAGAACTTTTCGAACCTGATTCACAGGTGAAACTGCCATAGGTGGCCCGTATGTGTAACCCCATTCATAAGTCATCACCAGCGCATAATCCACAATTTCACCAATCTGCTTATAATCTATGCCTTCATAAACACTGCCCTTCTGATCTGCAGAAATCTTTGGTGCAAGCGCCGCAGTCACATAATATCCCTGAGGCCCCAGTGTATTCTTTGCAAGACGGATCAGTTCTACATAGTCCTGTCGATTAGCGGCGGGAACAAACTCAAAGTCAAAATCCACTCCTCCCAGACCTTTACGCTTCAGGGTCTGTAACAGGTTGTACACCAGATTTGCCTGCGCCTGAGAATCTGAAAGCAGTGCCGCTGCTGTTACATCATTGAAAGTTCCATTTTTATCAAGAGGCGTCAGAACCAGCATAGGTTTTACACCTGATGCCAGCGCAGCTTCTGTCAGCCTGCCGTCCTCTAAATCGATGATGTCACCTTCCGCTGTGATCCCATAGCTGAAGTTTCCCAGAAAAGTCAAATCCGGCAGCCAGGACTCCAGTACCCAGTCCTGAATGGCCGGATATGCATAACCACTCACTACAATTATTTTCATCGCTGTCCTCCATTCTTTCATTACAGAATATGAAAGTTCAGCTGTTTTAGAACTCCTTCAGTTCAGCAAAGACCATTCCATCCTCACAAGTTGTTCCACTGTAGATCTTATCTGTAAAACGACCTTCACTCATATAGTGAGTCAGCATCTGTTTCGCCGTTAAAGGCATATCAAGAGATAAAATTTCTCCTTCTTCTATCCACCTTACTTTTCCCTCATCAGACTGAAACTCTGCAGTAAATCTGTCCCGAAGCCGGGCAAAATAATAATAGTTCTGACGTATCTCACCATTTTTTAACCGCAGAGTGACATATCTAAGTCTGAGATCTTCCAGAGACTTCTCTGGAAGTCCCACCTCTTCAGCGAGTTCACGTAAAACACAGCTGCATGGATCATTCAGTTCCTCTTTCTCAAAGTGGCCTCCGATTCCACACCAGGACGGCTCCACCACTCTTGAGCCTATACGATAAAGCATTAAATATCTTCCATTGCTATAAATATATACTGCAGTCATGCTGCGAAGCCTAATCTGATTCAAATTCACCACATCACCTTACAATCTTTTTTCCCTTTGACTGATATATTTTAACATAGTTTTCCGCATAAACACATGATTTCTTTGCCAAAAACAGATAATATAATCTAATAGAAGACATTTTCTGTCTGACAGGAGTGACTATCCTTCTGAACATTACATAAAAGATCAAAAATCAGTATTCATACATGTTATAAAAAAGCATACATCGGGTTATGCTATTGAAAAACAGAAAGGAGAATTTCTATGAAAAGATTTTTGGTACTTTTACTGACTCTGACACTGGCCTTCAGTTTTGCCTCATGCGGCAGCAATACTGATAATGGCACAGACAACTCTGATAATGCGACTGTGGAGGATAACAATACTGTTGACAACGCCGCTGATAACGAGGAGAACAACAACGACAACACAGAAAAAGACAGTAACAAAAAAATCGAAAAAAGCATTGATGCTGTGGCCGATTATCTGAACCTGAAAAAGGGAGATGAAACTCTGTACAATATGATCGGTGCCAAGGCCGGCAGAGAGTATAACGACGGCGAAATTGAATTCGATAAGGATTCCGCTGAATACAAAGAAATCATTGACGGAAAAGGTTCTGTCGAAGCGGCTGCTTATAACGACGGTATCGTTATGGTGGTGACTAAGAAGCAGGATAATGACTTAATTCAGAAATTTAAAAATATTAAATTCAAATAAACTTCGTAACGGTCTGCTTCCGCTGTTTTAGCCTAAGCAGCCCAATATCAATGTTAAAACCGATCATCCTCCTGGATGTCGGTTTTCCTGTTTTACGATATATTATTCCCGTCTGGTGCTATTATCATCTTTCTCTTTAACAGATAAAATAGGGGGGTAACAACAGAACAGCCTGCAAACTGAAAAAGCAAAACACAAGGAGCAAAAGAGGTATGGCATTAGACTTAAAACAATTGGGGCAAAAAATTAAAAAGGTGCGCGAAAAGTCAAATTTGACACAGGAACAGCTTGCAGAAAGAGTGGATCTTTCCGTTACTCACATCAGCGCCATTGAAAACGCCAGTTCAGGAATCAGCCTGCAGGCGCTTGCAAATATAGCTGAAGATCTGGGTGTTTCTATGGACTGGCTTATCTTTGACCAGGCAAACGGCACGGTCTTTTTTGAACATCAGATAAATCGTCTTCTGGCAGACTGTACTACTGCAGAAGCAGAATTTCTCTATAATGTGCTTAAGCAAAATAAGGAAGCACTACGGGAATACAATAATCACAATAAATAGTTTTCTCACACATCGTTCTATTTTCAAAATATAATAACCGCTTACTTCCCAACCGATAAATAATGTACCCCATACTTCACCAGTCCTTCTGTCTAAAAGAAATAGACGGTCTTTTTGGAGTCAGAAAAGCCAAATCTCAATAGTGAAAGGCGATTTCGCTGTCAAAATCACTGCAGATTACATTTGACCTTATTTGAGGAATAACAACATCACAAACTCCAAAACTTTTCTGTTGTTGAGGGGCATCGTAGAGTCTCTGTCCTAAAGCATCAAGAATTGTGCTTTTGCCCAGAAAATCCACATGCATGTCGGAGATGGATTCTTCTCCAATTCGATTGCACAGTACCAAAGGCGTTAAATTTTCTACGGCCCGTATTTTCGAGATATGATATGTTGTTTCTCCCCCAAAATTTGCCAGTACACATAAAAGTTCAGCACCTAGACGAATCTGCTCTCTGGATATTTCAGGAAACCATAAATCAAAGCATATTTGAACACCTATCTTGGTACCGTCCACTTCAAAAATCAAGTTATCCGTTCCTTTATCAAAGAACTTTTTTTCAAAATCCGACAAGTGTATCTTTCTGTATTTTCCAATGTATTTTCCTTTGCTGACAATTACAGCAGTATTATAAACCTTATCATTGTGTTTTTCAGCAAGCCCAAAAATAATTGTACAAGAATGTTCCTTTGACAAATTAAGCATACGTTGTGTTGAAACGCCGGTTGGAACTGTTTCTGCACATCTGAAAAGCTCCTCACGATCTTTAAACAGGTACCCGCACAAGGATAATTCAGGAAGAACAAGCAGCTCACAATTCTGTTTTGACAGCGTGGATACTAAACTTTCAAAATTTTTCTCCACATTGTGTGTAACATTATCCTGTAAAATACCTATTCTCATGATTCTTGGCTCCTTAAACTGTACTGCATTTATGCTAAATTTTATCACAAAAATATGGGTAAATCCATCACTGAATGCCAGAATGCCGGAACAGCTTTCAGCTTCAGTCCATAAGAATTCCCATCAATTTACATATTTCAAATAGTAACCGGTCTTAAGATTTCTGTTTTGGTATATCTCACCAATATAAGATACTTTGTAAAGTGCTTTTATAAAGCAAAACCGCCGCAAGCTTTTTACTGGCTTGCGGCGGTTTCTATGGTATCCCCGGCGGGAATCGAACCCACAACTATGCTTTAGGAGAGCACTGTTATATCCATTTAACTACGGAGACTCGCAGACACCGAAGAATGAATCTTCAGCAGGAACACTACCTTTCTATCATAACACTTTTTTAGAAAAAATACAACGACTTTTCAAAATAGGGCTTGATTAACAATTAACAATGTAGTAGAATGTAACTACATTGTTAAAAGCTAAACAAAGTTTTAACGGCGAAGTAGACTCCGGTGTTAAACAAAGATGGGATTTTAATGGTGTATGTTAGGACTGTTTTACAAAAGGAGGACTGTGAATGTATAAAGTATCTTCGCTGGCAGAAGAATATCGCAAAAAACTTATTCCTGCCGATGAAGCTGCAGCTATGGTAAAAAACAATACCAGAATTCATTACGGAACCGGCTGCGGCGTTGTCATAGATATCGATGAAGCTCTTGCAAAACGGGCAGATGAGCTGAAAGGAATAGAAGTACTCAGTACTGTAGGCATCAGAAAAGAGCCTTCCCGGCTTTATCAGGCAACCACATCCAACGAACAGGTAAGATTCGCCTCTGCACATTTCAGTGCATTTGACAGACAGATGTGCAAAGAAGGAAGATGCTGGTATATTCCGATGCTGTTCAACGAACTCCCTTATTACTGGGTAAACAACAAGAATGATATCGATATCGCTTTCTTCCAGGTAGCTCCTATGGACAGTCACGGAAACTTTAATCTGGGGCCGCAGGTTGCAGACATGTGGGGTGTTATTAAAAGCGCCAAGAAAATCATTGTGGAAGTCAACCAGAATATGCCGATTGCACATGGCCACCAGACGCAACTGAACCTTTACGGTATCGATTATGTTGTAGAAGGTTCCAACTCCCCTCTGGCTGAACTTCCGACCAAACCTGCCACTGATACTGACAGACAGATCGCCTGTCATGTAGTAAATCTAATCAGCAGCCACAGCACACTTCAGCTGGGAATCGGAAGTCTTCCAAACTGTATCGGACAGATGCTCGCAGAATCTGATGTGAGAAATATCAATGCTCATACGGAGATGTTCGTAGATGCATATGTAGATCTTTACGATGCAGGAAAACTGACCGGAAATAAACCGGTAGACAGAGGAAAGGCCCTTTATACCTTTGCCGGCGGCACTAAGAAGTTGTACGATTTCATCGACAATAATCCTATCTGCTGCAGCGCACCGGTTAACTATGTAAACAATGTTAATATTATTGCAAGTATTGATAACTTTATTTCCGTCAACAGCTGCATACAGGTTGACCTTTATGGTCAGGTATGCTCTGAATCTGCCGGTCATCAGCAGATCAGCGGTACCGGAGGACAGGTAGATTTTGTAATGGGTGCATTCTTATCCAAGGGCGGAAAGAGTTTCATCTGTACTCCGTCAACCAGAACGCTGAAGGACGGAACAAAAGAATCTCTCATCGCACCGATTCTTACACCGGGTGCAATTGTAACCACCCCGAGAACAGCTACCAACTTTATTGTAACCGAATACGGTGCTGCAAACCTGAAAGGAAAATCCACATGGCAGAGAGCGGAAATGTTAATCAACATCGCTCATCCTGACTTCCGCGAAGACCTTATCAAGGCGGCAGAAAAAAACGGTATCTGGAAAAATACAAGCAAATGTACATTCTAATCCAAATATATCTCAACCAAAGAAAAGAGCAGCTGTTTCCACAGCTGCTCTTTTCTTTTTCCCTTCTTTGTCCGTTTCATATTCTAGTTCACATCGTTTCTAGCCAAGATCTCTGCAGGAGTTTTTCTCATAGTTCCAAACACCGGAAGTAACCCTGCCATCAGATTAAAGCCGAAGACGACTCCAAAACTGATCAGAAATACTGCCGGATTCATCATATACTGTTCCCCTATTATCGGTGCCTTTGAAACGGCATTAAGAATATAAGCCATGACGGCCATGCCCGGCAAGGTTGTCAGTGTTGTCATCGCCACAATTTCGCCGGCAAACATCTTATAAATATCTTTTTTCTTCAGACCTATCGCACGGAGCACACCAACCTCTTTGATTCTCGATAAGAAAGAAGAGCGCAGCATCAGGTATATCTCAATCAGAGAGATCAGAAGAATGATCCCGCTGACCAGAATTGTGGCGATAATTTGTTTCTTCATGCTGTCTATGTAATTTTCTCTCGCAGTCTGATAACAGTCTTCAACTTTCACATTCTGACTCTGCAGCTGCTCCAGAATTGTCTGTTGATCCGCTTCTGTCTTCGGTGAAAGCATCAGACTCTGCTGTGTTTCCAAAAAGCTGTATCTGGCTGTATTTGCATTGACATAAAGCTGACTTCCCTGGCGAGGATCTTTGTAATAGCCGCAGACAATCAGTTTTCTTCCGTTTACTTTGGTATCTATTGTACTTCCAATTGCCTGATCATAGCGATACATTTCATTGATGAGCACATGATAATCTTCTTCCGGTGCGGTTCCTGACGTGATCTCAATGCTCTGATCCTCGCCGCTGTCCGCTGTTTTCTCTGCCAGCTCCCAATTCACAAGCTTTTCTGCTCCATTCTGTGAGCTTTCTCCGGATTCAGTATCTTCTTCGCCCTGCTGAGTCTGATACATTAGTATATCAGCCATCAGACTCCGTGCAGCATAAATGGATGGACTCTTCTGATCGGTAATGCCTGCAACAGTAAAATTCCCCAGATAATCTATAGTCACTGTTCTTCCGATAAGTTCTTCATAAGTGTCCACCCCTATCATCTTCGGTGTCTCGCCTGCCAGGAAATTATCAGCGACAATCTTATCAATAACCAGTTCTTTTTTCTTTTCCGGCATTTTTCCTGCAATCAGTTTGTCTTCTTCAACCATTTCATGAGCGGCCAGAGAACCCTGAAGCATTTCTGCTGCACCCGCAGACTGATAATAGTCATCCAGCGGCATCATCAAACTGACCAGAGAGTCTCCTGCAAGTACATAATCTATCCCATCCATCCTTTCATACTTTTCCATCATTTCCGAAGTCACTTTACCTGCGCTAACCTGTAGATAATTCTGGTTCACCCGAACAAACTTCTCATCCCGGATGTTAGTAATTCCGGCGATATTACTGACTGCATAGATAGAAAACATAGATGCCAGAATAAACCCTACAAGCAAAATTTTCTTGATTACTGAGTAATTGAAAATCTTCCGATATCCCTCTGCAAGCAGACTCCCCAGATTAAAAACAGATGTATATCGGGGCCGGAAGTTCTTGTCAATGATTTTTCCATAGTCAAACTCATATTCCTCATAGATATCTTTGGATATTTTTTTATAGTGATCGTCAATAAGTTCTGCAGCATCAGAACCTTCTCCGATAAAACCTGGAGTTTGGATGTAAATATTATGATTTCTGATGACGATTTTCAGCTCCAGCTCTTCATCTTCTCTATCACTGAAATACTGAATCTTCACATTCCCCTGTTCCAGTTGTTTTTTCACAGGTAAATCCTGCAGGTAAATTTTATTTTCCAGCCTGTAATCCAGTTCTTCACTATGCTGATTTTCCCTGTCGCTGACTATTCTGCCATCTACAATCTCAACAATCCTGGAGGCATAAAATTCTGCAATATCCCTTTCATGGGTCACCAGGATCACCAGCTTTTCCCTGGAAATTGCCTTGATGATATTCATGATTTCAATGGTGTTCTTACTGTCCAGATTTCCTGTAGGTTCATCCGCAATGATAATTTTCGGGTTTTTTACGATAGCTCTTGCGATGCCCACCCTCTGACGCTCGCCACCTGAAAGCATCTTTGCAGGGCGATTGCGGTATTTATCGATCCCTACCCGCTTCAGAATATACATGACCCGCTCTTCAATCTCTTGTTTGTCTCTGACACCCGTCATCTTTAAAACCAGCGCTACATTATCGAAGACTGTATCATCTTCAATCAGATTAAAATTCTGAAAGATATATCCTACATTTATATTGCGGATTTCATCCTTCTTATTTTCTGACCTTGTGGTCATTTTCTCACCATCAATATAAATATCGCCGCTGTTTACTTTGTCAAGCCCTCCAATGGCGTTGAGGAGAGTGGTTTTTCCGCATCCTGAATTTCCCAGAAAGGTTACCAGACCCTTATCTCCAAGCTCAATGGTCGTATTATTGATTACATGGATTTCATTACTCTTCTTCCTGTTGAAGTATTTATTGACATTTACCAGTCTGATCATTCATTACACCTCCTCTTTATACGCATTCATTGCAGTCTGTCTGAAAAGCTGTCTTGCGTATCTGCCTGCCAGAAGCAGAGACATGAGACAGAGCACACCATATAGAATCACATAGTCTTTTGCGCTCAGATACGCAGTCAGCATACTCAATGCATCTACATCAACAATCCCTTCTTCAAATAAAAATGCCATAAATGCGCTGAAGAAAAATGCAAGATTAAATACAACAAACAGTTCGGTTTTGAGAAGACTGCTGCAGTTTTTCTTTGTGGCACCTAACATTCTGATCGTAGAAAAATACACGTTTCTCGATTTTAAAATCAGCTTTATAATAAAATAGGTTATGAAAAACATTACGATCAGGATCGCCGCCAGCATCACAGTAAACATAGCTACAGGAATAATCTCAAGGCCCCCGTTGTAGCTGACAAGTCCGTCGCGTACACAAAAAGCCTTATACCCCATCTCTTCAATCTGGTTTCGCGTCTCTTCTGCCATCATCTCATCTTTTACAATAACACTGGACTGAAAATTTCCCTTGTCAAAGATTTTTTTGTAATCTTCAGGATTGATAAAAATACTTCCGCTGACTTCTTCAAAATTTTCCAGTCCCAGATAATAACTCAGAGTTTCTTTATTGTACACCGCTCCCACAGTAAATTCCCATGTGTCAGTGAAATACAGGCTTTTATTTGTCAACTCCACATTTGTACCCGCAGCATTTCCTTCTACATAAACAGCTGCTTCTTCAGGAAGATATACTTCTCCCTTCGGCACTTCCTTCGAAGCTGTCAGAGAAAAACCTGTTGAGTTTCCTATATTCAGAATATATCCACCGATAGAAAGCTCCTGACTGCAGTATTTTTCCAAATCAGCGTTCCGGATACTGCTGAGGGTTTCATCCCCGACGCAGAGATATGCCTCAAAATAATGTCCGTCAGCCTCCAGTTTTTTCTCATCTTCCTCATCAAGATATCCGTAACCCACGATTTTAATCTTTTCCTTCAGCATTTTGTTTCCGGTGTTCTGATCGATAAGCCAAGAGTCCTTTTCCATCATTTCTCTGATAATTCCTGCCGCATAGCCTTCTCTGGGAATCAGCAGCACTGCTTCTCGACTGTTTTGGGGCATACGCCCGTCTGTCACCATCCCCTGAGCAACATCCAGTTCTTCTGTTTTACAGAGTGTATAGAAAACTCCTTCTTCAGGATCGTCAGTCAGATAAAAACTCTCATCCAGCATCAGATCATTTCTTACAATCCGCTCCACATTTCCAATAGTTTCAAGCTTATTGTAATCAGAATCTGAAAAGACACTGCCGTCCTCCTTGCTGACCACAATCCTGTTTTTTTCTGTATTGACAAAATAGTTGTTATATCCCTGACTGGTGACCAGTTCGTTCATGTTCATGACAGCCCCGTACTCGCCAATTACACCGGAACATAAAAAAATAAAGACTGCAAGAAGAAGCAAGAATTTTGCAGGAATATTAAAGGCGTTTCTGACACCTAGTCTTGCCATATCTCCAAAAGACAGCGCATCGGCCTTTGCAGTCTTGACTTCTCCATAGGTCTGATAGTCCGAAGTTTCTGTCAAGCCATTATACCTGTCCGTTATATACTTATCTTCTGCTACTTTACCATCATGCATGGTAATCTTTCTAGTCACATAAGGTTCTACCTGATCGTAGTTATGTGTTACAACAATAATCAGTTTATCTCCTGAAAGCTGATAAAGCAGTTTCACAATCTCTGCTGCGGATTTGCTGTCCAGATTGCCGGTAGGTTCATCTGCTACAATAATGGGAGTTTCTTTAGCCAGCGCTCTGGCAATAGCCACCCTCTGCTTCTGTCCCCCGGAAAGTTTGCTGGCTTTTGTCTTCTCATAATCAGAAAGCCCTACTCTTTTTATAATTTCCCTGACTTTGCCCGGAATCACTGCTTTATCATAGCCGCTCATCAAAAGCACCAGTTCCACATTCTGATATACGGTATAACTGTTGATCAGATTAAAAGTCTGAAAGATATTGCCGATATACTCTTTCCGGTATTTTTCCAAATCCTCTCTGGAAAATCCGCTGGTGGGCTGTCCCATAATATACATTTCTCCTTCTTCAAAGGAATCCAGCCCTGAAATCACATTCAGCAATGTAGACTTTCCACTTCCGCTTTCTCCGGTGATAGCTACAAACTCTCCGATGGAAAACTTGAGATCCACCTTGCTGAAGCCGGTGGAAACCAGTCCGTTTGCTGAATAAAATTTGGATACACGTTCTAATCTTAACATACGCTTTCCCCTTTCTTCAGATATCTTAACTATAGCATAGGAAAAAAGGCAGATCCACAAATGTAGCGGTTTCTTAAGAAATGTAAGAAATTTTTAAGATGTTGCCTTTTCAAATACCGGCTAATATTTTCAGAATATTTGACAAAATTTTATTTTAGTAGTATACTAAAGCGTGTATAAATATGGAGGTTGATTATGACAGCAAAAGAGATTCTGAAAGATTTAGTGGCAATCAATACTATTGCCGATAAAAACAATCTGGAAATCATAAATTACATTGAGGATTTCCTGCTGCCTCTAGGCTTTACCATAAAACGGATCGCAAACCCGGATACAGGAAAAGAAGTGCTGATTGGGCAGTATGGTGAAAATTCGGCCATCGGATTTCTGGGGCATACCGATACCGTAGATATCACCGACGGCTGGGACACAGATCCCTTTATTTTAACAGAAAAAGACGGATATCTGTACGGACTTGGAGCCTGTGATATGAAAGGTGGAATTGCTGCCATTCTGGCTGCTCTGTCTGAAACAAATCTGGCTGAATTGAAAAAAGGTGTTTCTGTCTTTTTCACCTACGATGAAGAAATTCTGTTTCAGGGAATTAAAGATATTATTGCCGCCGGCACCACGTTCCCTCCTCACGTTGTTGTCGCTGAGCCGACAGGCGATATTCCGATGATTGGTTCCAAGGGACTTCTGGAATATATATTCACTTTTAAAGGCTTTACCAGTCATTCCAGTACCCCAGTAGAAGGAAAGAGTTCCAATAAGAATGCCGTCCGTTTTCTAAACAAAATGATGGATCTGGAAGAAGAACTCAAAAAGGAGCAGACTCCTTTTTTCAAGTACCCTTATCCGACAATGAACATCGGCATTATCAATGGCGGAACTTCCATCAACAAAGTACCTGATTTGACGACTGTATACCTTGATTTCAGAATCTGCAACAGTCAGAAAGAATATCCGAAAATCCGCAGATTTGTTGATGAAGCTATTGCGGATTATGATGCTTCCTATGAAATTATCAATGATATTCCGTCTTTCTATACAAAAAGCGATCTGGTCAAAGTATATGAAGAAAAGACCAGAAAAAAGGGGCAGGCTTTCTTCGGCATCACTGAAGCATCCTTCTTTGAGGGTGACAGAATTATTGTGGGTCCCGGTCCCATGACTGCCCACGAATGTAACGAGCATGTTTCCTGCCAGTCTTTAGAAAATATGAAGACGCTTTATAGAGAAGTAATCGGCATACTCTGCGGATAGTTCTCACGTATTCCTCTCTCAGAGCATGTTCAAGTTTCACTTATTGCGGATAGTCAACGTCAGGCTCTCAAAAGGTTTCCTACCACTGACCTTTCTGTTTCTGAAAAGAACAAAAGCCTGATCGTAACTATATATTTATTCCTTTGCTTCATGCAAAGACAATACTAATTAAGAAAGAGAGGTAAATTTATGAGTAAAGGTCCAAAAGTGGGCGAAGAGAAAAAGTCTCGTGTCCCTCATATCTTCGTGCTTTTATTTGGTATTATTGTTATCTGCGCGATTTTAACCTGGATCATCCCCGCCGGTCAGTTCGACCGTGTGGAAAATGCGGACGGCACAATGGTTGCCGTTGCAGGCACCTGGCATGAGGTGGAAGCCTCCCCTGTAGGGGTATTCGCCACTTTCAAAGCTGTCTATGACGGCATGATCGATGCTTCAGGAATCATCTTCCTGGTGTTCATCTGCTTTGCATCTACCAGCTTTGTCACTAAGAGCGGTGCTTTTGACGGCCTGGTGGTTCTTTTAATGAAGGTCTTCAAGGGCAACAGCAGTATCATCATCATTCCTGCATTTATGGCTCTCTTCGGTCTGGGTTCCTCCTCCGTAGGTATGTTTGAGGAATGGCTTCCGTTTGTGCCTATTTTCGCCAGCATCTTTATCGGGATCGGCTTTGACGCCATCGTAGGTCTGGCAGTGGTAGCTCTGGGCGCAGGCATCGGCTATTCAGGTGCAGCCATGAATCCGTTCACCGTAGGCGTTGCCCAGGGTATCGCCGAAGTTCCTTACATGTCCGGCGCAGGATTCCGTGTTATGTGCCATATCGTTATGCTTATTGTCGGTTCGGCACTGGTAATCCGCTATGCACTGAAAGTCAAGAAGGATCCGACCAAGAGCCTGGTTTACGGTACTGATTTCAGCAAACTGGGTGTGGGAAGCAGTGTTGAACACAAGGAATTCGGCATTCGTCAGGTTCTGGTGCTCATCGACCTTCTGGCAGCTATCATTGTGCTGGTATATGGCGTAAAGACCTGGGGATGGTATTATGCAGAAATTTCCACAGTATTCCTGATCATGGGCATCATCGCAGCCATCATCATGGGAATGAAGATCAACGAAATCGGAGAAACATTTGCAAGCGGTATTGCAGATGCCGCCACAGCAGCCCTGATGGTCGGTCTTGCCCGTGGTATTCTGATGGTACTGCAGCAGGGCAATATCATCGATACCGTAGTAAACGGACTGGCTACACCGCTGTCTCTGCTGCCGACCTGGCTGTGCGGTATTGCAATGCTGATCATGCAGACACTGCTCAACTTCTTTATTCCATCCGGTTCCGGTCAGGCAGCCACTTCCATGCCGATTATGGCGCCTCTGGCAGACCTACTGGGAATGAGCCGGGATACAGCAGTTCTGGCGTTTCAGTTTGGTGACGGATTATCCAATATTGTATGGCCGACAGGCTATGCAGCTGTTATGTCCGGCCTTGCCTGTGTTAAAATTGATAAATGGTGGAAATTCATATTTCCGATTTTTTTTGTATTAATCGGTGTACAGGCAGTCTTAATGGTTGTCGCTGTCATGACAGGATTCGGCAGCTGAAAAGCGGTGACGGCTGTTCTGCATACATAGCCTGAATAAATCACCATACATAACTTTAGTTTTTCAAATTGAATCGGTCCCGAACGGTAAGGTTTTCCCTGCAGTCTGGGCCGATTCAGTCATATCAATTGAAAATTTTATTTTACCAGTTTCTATATCTTTGCAGACCGGTTTATATAAACAGTCTCTCCTGCAAATCCTCTTGCACCTCGTACCTTGTAATAGCAGTAAATCCTTTTTTGCAGAACCTGTATATGCTAAAAAATTCTGATGACAGTATTATTTAATTTTATAGCCAGCATAAGAAAAGTCCCGAATTTTACACCGGGATTCTAAGTCCGATACTCTCGTTTCATAGTGCGGAAATCATTGCTTCAGTATAAACAGATTCTTATGATACTCTATCAGCCCTTCCTCCTGCATTCTTGACAGTTCTCTGGACAGAGCCGCTCTGTCCACTGCCAGATAGTCCGCCAGCTGCTGTCTGTTAAAGGGAATCCTGATCTGCTCTCCCATTTTTCCGGCCGGCTGCATGTCACGCATTTCCGACAGATAAGAAATCATCTTTTCTCTGGTGGTTCTTTTAGAAAGATGAGCCATCTTGGCCGTTAAAAACAGATTTTTTCGGGCAAGCACACGAAGCAGATTTTTCACCAGCACAGGCTCTTTGGCGCCTGCAGCAAGAAAACTGTCTATAGTAAAAAAAGCCGTCTTGCTGTACTCTGCCGCAATCACCGCTACCCGCTGCGGTTCATTTTTCAGAATCCCGTAGACTTCATCAAAGATTTCTCCCTCTGTCACTTCCGCAAGAATCTCCCGGTTTCCCAGATAGTCTTCTCTGAGAATCAAAAGTTTCCCTGTCAGCACAAGACCGATTCCCTCCGGCATCTGTCCCTGATGGAGTACAAACTCTTCCTTTTCAAAATCACATATTTTCACATTCAGCTTTTCCGTCAGCTCCTGCAGAAATTCTTCTCTACATCCTGCAAAGAGGGGTGATGAATTCAGAACCTGTAAAATTTTTTTCATAATTTTTCTCCTTTGTTGCAAATGCAACATACTTTTCATTTGTATTATATTATACTGACGTCATCAACACAAGGAGGATATCACAATGATTAGAAAAATTATTCACATAGACGAGAATAAGTGCAACGGCTGCGGACTGTGCGCTGCAGCCTGCCACGAAGGCGCCATCGGCATGGTTGAAGGAAAAGCCAGACTGCTCCGTGACGACTACTGTGACGGGCTGGGGGATTGTCTTCCCACCTGTCCCACCGGTGCCATCACTTTTGTAGAACGTGAAGCTGCCCCTTATGATGAGGCTGCCGTAAAAGCAAA
>CABSEO010000006.1 GCA_902476665.1 uncultured Emergencia sp. | reverse complement strand
TACAGATCTACGACATCCGGCGTATATGATGATGAGCCGTACTTCACCACCAAGGACGGCACTGCCACTTACTACAAGAATACAAAGGATCTGGAAAACGGCGTCCGCTACTACTACAAAGTCCGCGGTGTACGTGAATTTGACGGCAAGCTCTACTATACCAATTGGTCCGGACAGGCCTACAGACTTTACTCATACGGCACTGTCAGTGCTTCCGGAAACAGCATCATCACCGGTGTGCAGAACACAACCATTAAAGCAAGTTCTGTGCTGGGAGATACTTATATAAAGGTTAACTGGGAAAAGTCTCCCGGCTACAAAATGGATTATTTCGAAATCTTCAGATCCACTAAATCCGGAGAGTATGATAATGAGCCGTACTTCACCACCAAAGACGGCACTGCCACCTACTATAAAAATACTAAAGAACTGAAGAAAGGCGTGCGTTATTATTACAAAGTACGCGGAGCCCGCGAAATTGACGGAACCGTTTATTACAGTAAATGGTCCGGACAGGCTTATCGGTTATTTTAATAAGCATTCTAAAAAGAGCCCAGCAGAACAGATGAGTCATCATCTGCTCTGCAATGGCTCTTTTTACTTGCCAAAATGAAGGTCTCAAATTATCGTCCGGCTTTGCCATTGAATCTGAAAGGACTGCTTTCCGAGACCATGCTTCAGCCCTCTAACAGAGCATTCATTGGACGCAATATATTCTCCTATTAACCAAAATCTGAAAGCGGTGCCCTGATGAGTATAAATACAGAAGTTTATTAACCAGAGGATGAGAAATCTCAGATTTAAAGTATAAATTTTTTGCCAGAATCCTATCTTTATTATACACTTTTTTGTATTTTAAGGCCATTTTGGTTGAAAATATGGTCAAGTTGAACTCTTAACTCTGCTTTTGGGAACCGGTTTCTATACTTATTTTTATCAAAACAGATGACTTTGGTTAACTCTCCCGACAAAAAGGCTGTTGCCCTAACGATTACTTTCGTTAAGGCAGCAGCCTCTTCTTTCTTCACTCGATATTTTATGCCGGATTCAGTTCCAGAACAGCGTCTTCCCCGTTGTAGCTGCATCTGAGATACCAGTCTTTCATAGAATCTTCTAGGATTTCAAGACCGTCCGGATTATATGCTTTAATATAAATCGTCTCTCCGGCAGAAACTGTAACTGTACCTTCCTTCTGCCAGGTTACACCGTCTGTACTGAAGCCGATCATTTCCAGTAATGCGGTTCTTTTTTCAATAGCCTGTCCGTTTTTCACAGTCTGGCTGAAGGTCATCTCCGCCCCTTCAAGCTCCAGTTCTGTATCATAAGAATACTCATCCATCGTCACCTTGAAAACAGGCTCACAGGTCATTTTCCCCGTCGTAGGGTATTCAACCACTTTTATACACGGATTATCATGGAATGCCCTTTTTTTCTTCACTACAGTATACTTGCCCTTAATCATCTTTCCCTTATACAGCTTGTATGGCCTTGCCTTGTAATAATAGGTTTTCCCCGCTTCCACCTTGCTGTCCCTGAACTCACCTTCAGACAGCTTCACCTTTCCAATCTGTCTATAGGTACCATCTGCTGAACTGCTCCGGTAGATCAGCACTCCATCGCCTTCACTTCTAAGCTGCCAGTGCAGATAGATATTATCCTTATCCGAGCTGTATGCAGAAAATCCCTTCAGGGCAGACGGTGCTTTTTCCTTTGCCGTACTCTTTACAGCTCCAAATGCACTGCATGGAAGCAGGACTGCCACCAGCAGCACAGAAAGAATCATAACAGCTCCCCGTTTCTTAAACATTGTCCTTCCCCCTTTTAATAATCATAGGAATAAGAGCCAGGCATATTCTTCTCAAGCCTCAGACAGCCCGCATCTACTCGTTTCCCCGTACTCCAGTAACTGATATCCAGACTGATTCGACAGTCCTTATAGTAAGTTACCTTGTCTGCCGACTGGAATTTCAGATAAACAGATTTCCCCGGCTCCAGAACATAGGTATCCTCTATATCCACATAACGGATGCCATCTGTGGAGTAGGCAGTCAGCACTACCGGAGTGCTGCTTTCCCAGGTGGAGTAGGCAGTTTTCTTTTCACCGTGGTAGCTGTAGTCGAAAGGCTCTCCTTCATTGCTACCGTTTTTATAAATCACCGCAGGAAAATTATGTTTTTCCGAAGTCAGCTTATAGATAAAGGTATCTCGCTTCCCTTCTTCAGGGAAATTCAAATCCAGAACAGATATCTGCAGATAAGGATTAAACACCTCCCCCTTTGCCACATCACTGATGCGGGAATAAGTCCTGCCATTAATCGTTCTTACGGCTTTCACCTTGTAATACCAGCACTGCCCAAAACTGACCTTTTCATCAAGAATACTGCATTCAGCCTTCGCAGATTCCCCGATCTCCATAAACGGTCCATCGGGATCAGCAGAGCGATAAAATATCAGTTTATCTGCAAAACTGCTGTGTCCATATACCAGAACAGACTCCAGAGAGTCAGGTGATGCCCCGATATCAGGTTTCATCACACCTGCAGTCATTTCTGCAGCAGCAGTCTGACTGTAAACCTTTTTTCCGCTTTTATACCGGTAAGCGAAGACTTCATATCGATAATAACTGTCCTTTGTACAGTTTTCATCCGTATAAGCCGTAGTCTTGTCGCTGGTTATAGTCTTTATCTTCTTATATGCTCCGGCATGCACCTCACCTTTGCTTCGATAAATTACATAACCACTGGCACCTTTTACTGCTTTCCAGGAAAGCCGAATCGATGTTCTGCTGACTGCCTTGGCAGTCACTTTCGGGGCAGACAGAACCGTATCAGGTCCGCTGCCCGGCTTTACCTGACCATAAAAATATGATGCGCCAAAACATGTGGAAATTGTGGACAAAAGCATCATTGCCACCAGTAATGCCACAATCATGGTACGTCTCTTTTTCAATGTTAACACTTCCTTTCCCAAAACTTCCTCTTTTGAAATAATCTGCTTAAGTTCCCTGTCAAAACGATTTGCACTGGTAATGGAAAATTTCAGTCTCCGCAAAAAAACACACGCTATGAAAAGCAGTGTTGCCACTACCTTACACAGCGTGCTCTTATGCTTTGATGCAATCCCGTTTTGCTTCTTGCAAAGATACGTTTCAACATGGTAACTTTCCTCAAAAACAATCTATCTAAAAGCTTGTTCTGAAATCATTATACCATCTTATACATCAAAACTCAATTCATTAAATTCACTTTAAGCCTCTTTTTGCGCCATTTCCTCTTCCAGCTCTCTGTAAGCAACTTTACCCACCAGTGTCTTCGGCAGAGAGTCTCTTATTTCCAGACTCTTCGGCAAAGCATATTTTGCCACATTCTTCTCCAGATGTCTCATAATGCTGGCTTTAGTTTCCGCGCTAGGAGAAAATCCCGGCTTCAATACGACAAAAGCAATTACTTTCTGTATTTTCAGCGGATCCGGCACCCCGATCACACAGCTCATATGCACTGCTTCATGGGCATCCAGCACATTCTCGATCTGAGAAGGATAAACATTATATCCGCTGGTGACAATCATCCTCTTGATTCTCTGACGGAAATATACAAATCCATCATCATCCATCATGCCCAGATCTCCTGTGTGCAGCCAGGTCAGTCCATCATCATGGACTTTCAGAGTATCTG
The DNA here is from genome assembly GCA_902476665.1 of uncultured Emergencia sp. Taxonomy (GTDB): domain Bacteria; phylum Bacillota; class Clostridia; order Peptostreptococcales; family Anaerovoracaceae; genus Senimuribacter. The sequence continues at coordinate 14,665 of CABSEO010000006.1, read as the reverse complement.
CAGTTTCCTCCGGTTGATTAATATATTCCATCATCACAGTAGGACCAGAAAGGCAAATCTCACCTTCTTCACCATAAGGAACCTCTTCTGTGGTGCCGACTTTGACAATTTTGTAATAAGTATCAGGGAACGGAAGTCCGATACTGCCCTCTTTTTCCATATGTACAGGTGTCAGGCAGCTTGCAGTTACACATTCTGTTGTCCCGTAGCCTTCGCGGACAACAATATGTGCACCGTGAGATTTCAAAAATGCATCAAATCGCTTTTTCAGCTCAATGGACAAAGAATCTCCGCCACTGAATACGCCCTTCAAACATGACAGATTCACCTTGTCCAGACTTGGCAGACGTAGCAGAGCCTCATATAGCGTCGGTACTCCCGCAATAAAATTAGGCTGATGCTTTTTCAGCAGTTTAGCATAACTTTCTGGTGTGAATCTTGGAATCAGAATACATCTTCCGCCGTTTGCCACCATAGAATGAATGCTGACACCCAGACCGAATCCATGAAACATCGGCATGACTGCCAACATTTTATCTCCAGGCTTAAACATCATGTTAGTTGCCATAATCTGTGCAGCCAAAGCGTTAAAATTCAGGTTGGAAAGAAGAATCCCCTTCATAGTGCCTGTAGTGCCGCCGCTGTACAAAATTGCAGCCGGATCTTTTCCTACCCGCTTTACACGATATTCAGCTTTATAGGAACGGCCGTTTTTGATAAAGTTGTTCCACCAGATGAGCACCGCATCTTTAGGTACTTTCTTTACCTTACGTCCTTCTACCAGATAATATCCTTTTTTCTTAATCGGACTGAGCACATCCTTAACACTGGTAATAATCAGACTGCGAAGAGGTACATTCTGTCTGATATTTTCAAACTTCCCGTACATCTGATCCAGAGCCAGACACACAGCACTTCCCGACTCTCTGATAGTAAACTCAATTTCCTTTTCGCTGGAAAGTGGATGTACCATATTGGCAATTGCTCCAACAAGGTTTACGGCATAGAACATAACCATAGTCTGTGGTGCATTAGGCATGCAGATGGTAACCGCTTCTCCTTCCTTTACGCCAATTGCTTTCAGTGCCCTGGCACAGTCATTGATTTCTTTGATAAACGTCTTATAGGTTGTCTTGCTCCCCATAAAATCATATGCAATATAGTCAGGATATTTTTCAGCAATGGAAGCTACAGCTTCATACATGGAGCCCTGCTGATATTCTACATGAGAAGGCACGCCTCCCAGATTTTTAATCCATGGTGTTTTAACCTCTTTGGTCATAATCCACTTCCTCCTTTGCCGGAGTTTCTAAAAGCTCCGGATTCTGCATCAGATATTTGAATAATTTTACGGTTTTTGAGTAATAGTAGCCGTCTGCAATTCGTTCATCCAGAGTCAGACCGATGTCAAGAACCTCTCTGCCGTCAACCATTTTCTTTTCTCCAAGAATCACGAAAATAGAATTGGTTCCCCAGTTGGAAAGATGATGATATCCAGATTTCAATCCAATGGAACCCAGATTTGTTAAAAAGACTGTCGCATAATTAGGATCTTCCTTAATCAGAAACTCAGGTACTTTTCCATAATAATCCAGATTATGCAGAATCCACATAACAAAACGCAGTACCGGTCTCGGCAGTTTCATCAACATGTCCATCTGATCGGTGGTATTATCAGTCTCTGCACTTTCTGAATCCGATCCTCTGTAGCGATCTATTATATCATAGACTTTAGCTCTTACAGTTTCTATCGTCGCATCTTCGTCAAAAGACAAATAAGCCAGAGCTTCTCCTCCGTCATCTGAAAATTCCTTTTTTACTACAAAAGCTGCAGTCAGCGCATCTCTCTGATAGATTCTGCCTCCCTTGACAAAACGGTTCATCTTAGGTCTCAGTGTAATAGTTTTGACTAAGGCCGCCACAATAAGCTGAAAGAGCTTGTATTTCATCTCAGGATTTTCGGCATTTTTGGTATTTATATATTCATTCACTCTCGTCAAATCAATCCGTTCGCAGATATACGCCTCGTTATCAGCTCGATTGGGATAAATATACGGCATAATACCATGCATAGAATCCAAATCTCTAAGCCACCTGGCATCCTTGCGATCGCCCCGTCTCTTCTTATAATCTTTTCCCATATGCGAACCTCTTTTCTAAATTTACTCGACATTTTATTTTACTTTTTTTACGCCGAAAAGTCAAATGCAACTTGGAATGAAAGAATTTCTGATCTGAAGTTCAAAAAAGCCGATCCGGCTTATAGCCGGATCGGCAATTGACATAATCTGCATCTGCAGTTTTTATTTCTTGTTCGCAATAACAGCCTGTGCAGCTGCAATTCTTGCCACTGGCACACGGAATGGTGAGCAAGATACATAATTCAGTCCAATCCGATGACAGAAATCGATACTTCTAGGATCTCCACCATGTTCTCCGCAGATGCCCAGCTTAATATTCGGTCTGGTCTGTCTGCCCAGTTTTACAGCATTTTCCATCAGCTTGCCGACCCCCTCCTGATCCAGGGTCTGGAAAGGATCATCTTCCAGAATCCCTTTAGCAACATATTCCTTAATCAGCTTTCCTGTATCATCTCTGGAGAAACCGAATGTCATCTGTGTCAAATCATTAGTTCCGAAAGAGAAGAACTCTGCCTCCTCCGCAACCTGATCAGCTGTCAGCGCAGCTCTTGGCACTTCAATCATGGTTCCGATAAGATACTCAATTGAAGAACCGTAAGCTTTCTTGCATTTTTCTGCAGTTTCCACAACAATGTTCTTTACGTAGAGCATTTCTTTTCTGCTGCCTACCAGAGGAATCATAATTTCAGGCGTGATCTCCACATCCTTTTCCTGCATTACTTCAATAGCAGCTTCCATGATTGCCTGCGTCTGCATCTCCGCAATTTCCGGATAAGTTACTGCCAGTCTGCAGCCTCTATGTCCCAGCATAGGATTAAATTCATGGAGTTCCGCACCTATCTGGTTGAGTCTGTCCACAGAAATTCCAGAATGCTGCGCCAGTTCTCTGGTTTCTTCTTCCGTCTGAGGCAAGAATTCGTGAAGTGGCGGATCCAGCAGCCTGATTGTCACAGGTTTGTCCTCCATTACCTCATACATGGCTTTAAAATCCGATTTCTGGAATGGAAGCAGTTTATCCAGTGCGGTTCTTCTCTCTGCCTCCGTTTCCGCCATAATCATCTGTCTGATAGCAGGAATTCTTTCTTCCTCAAAGAACATATGCTCTGTTCTGCAAAGACCGATACCCTCCGCACCGAACTCTACGGCCTGTTTCGCATCCCTAGGATTGTCTGCGTTGGTTCTGATCTTCAGAGTTCTGATTTCGTCTGCCCAGGACATGATGGTTGCAAAGTCTCCGGAAAACTCCGGTGAAACAGTTTTTATCTGTCCGTTATAAACTGTTCCCGTAGTTCCATTCAGAGAAATATACTCGCCTTCTGTAAATACTCTGTCACCTACAGTTAATTTTTTCTCTACCTCATCTACCTGAATGGAAGAGCATCCAGCCACACAGCATTTTCCCATGCCCCTTGCCACAACAGCCGCATGAGAGGTCATGCCTCCTCTTGCTGTCAGAATACCTTCTGCGGCAACCATGCCGGCCAAGTCTTCCGGAGAAGTCTCCTGTCTGACCAGAATAGCCTTTTCTCCGTTAGCCACAGCTGCAGCTGCATCCTGTGCTGTAAAGAAAATTTTTCCCGTTGCAGCTCCCGGCGAAGCAGGCAGCCCTTTTGCAAGAACCTCTGCATTAGCTTCAGCTTCCTGCTCAAAATTAGGGTGAAGCAGCTGATCAATCTGTGCCGGATCAATTCTGGAAACAGCCTCTGCTTTTGAAATCAGCCCTTCATTAACCATATCAACAGCCACTTTTACTGCGGATACTGCAGTTCTTTTGGCTGCTCTGGTCTGCAGCATATAAAGTTTGCCCCGTTCTACAGTAAACTCCATATCCTGCATATCTTTATAGTGCTTCTCCAGCACCTCTGCAATCCGAGAAAAATCACTATATACTTCCGGGAAGGTTTCTGCCATTTCACTGATCGGTTTCGGTGTTCTGATTCCTGCGACCACATCTTCACCCTGTGCATTGACTAAAAATTCACCGTAGAGTTTGTTCTCACCGTTAGCCGGATCTCTGGTGAAGGCCACACCGGTACCGGAGGTATCCCCCATATTTCCAAAAACCATGGACTGTACATTAACAGCCGTTCCCAGTTTATCGGAGATATTGTTCAATTTCCTGTAAAGAATTGCCCGCTCATTGTTCCAGGAACGAAATACTGCGGAAATAGCCTCCATCAGCTGCTGCTCCGGTTCCTGCGGGAACTCTCTTCCCATCTCTTCTTTCACCAGTGCCTTGTAGCCCTCAATGATAACCTTCAAATCCTCTGTGGTCAGATCTACATCGAAATTTGCACCGGCCTTTTCCTTCTGTCCATCGAAAATAGCATCAAACTTGGATTTTGAGATTTCCATTACGACGTCGCCAAACATCTGAATGAATCTTCGATAGCTGTCATAGGCAAATCTAGGATTTTCGGTTAGTTCCGCCATACTGACAACAGTATCATCATTTAATCCCAGGTTCAGAATTGTATCCATCATTCCCGGCATTGAAAATACTGAACCAGAGCGAACAGATACCAGCAGAGGATTTTCTCTGTCCCCGAATTTCTTTCCGGTTACATTTTCCAGTTCCTCCATTTTGGCATGGATCTCATCAATGATGGCAGGATCAATAGTCTTATTCTCTTCATAATACTTATTGCAAGCCTCTGTCGTAACAGTAAAACCAAAAGGCACAGGCAGTCCGATCTTGGTCATTTCAGCCAGATTTGCACCTTTACCGCCCAGCAGACTTCTCATATCCTTTGAACCTTCATTAAATGAGTAAACAAATTTCTCCATATCAATATCTCCTTATCAGTCCTGCTTAAAACACTAATCTCTCTTCAATATATCCCTTTACTTCATTGATCGGAAGTCTTACCTGCTCCATGGTATCTCTATCACGTATCGTAACACATCCATCTGTTTCTGTATCAAAATCCACACAGATGCAGAAAGGTGTACCGATTTCATCTTCTCTTCTATATCTCTTTCCGATGGAACCGGCCGCATCATAATCCACATTGAAATACTTTGCAAGTTCTTCATAGACCGGCTCAGCCACAGGTCCAAGCTTCTTGGCCAGAGGAAGCACCGCTGCCTTAAACGGAGCCAGCGCCGGATGGAATTTCATCACAACTCTCGTATCTTCTTTGCCGTTTGCGTCGGTCAGTGTTTCTTCATGATATGCATCTATCAGGAATGCCAGAGCGACTCTGTCTGCTCCAAGTGATGGTTCAATACAGTATGGAATATATTTTTCATTGGTTTCCGGATCAGTATAATTCATTTCCTGACCTGAGAATTCACTGTGCTGTCTCAGGTCAAAGTCTGTTCTGTCGGCAATGCCCCAGAGCTCACCCCAGCCGAACGGGAACAGATATTCAAGATCGGTGGTGGCATTACTGTAGTGAGACAATTCTTCTTTCTCATGATCTCTTGTTCTGATATGTTCCATATTCATGTTAAGAGATTCCAGAAACTTGATACAATACTGTTTCCAATAATCAAACCACTCCAGATCTGTTCCCGGTTTACAGAAGAATTCGAGTTCCATCTGTTCAAACTCTCTGGTTCTGAAAGTAAAGTTACCTGGAGTAATCTCGTTACGGAAGGATTTACCAATCTGTGCAATACCAAACGGGATCTTCTTTCTCGCAGTTCTCTGTACATTTTTAAAGTTTACAAAAATTCCCTGAGCTGTTTCAGGTCTCAGATAGATCTCCGATTTGGAATCTTCTGTAACACCCTGAAAAGTTTTGAACATCAGATTAAACTGTCTGATCCCGGTAAAATTACTTTTGCCGCAGTCAGGGCATTTAATACCCTTCTCTGCAATATAGCCCTCCAGTTTTTCATTGGACCAGCCGTCTACAGGCACCACTTCCATGCCGTTTTCCTGCATATATTCTTCTATCAGCTTATCCGCTCTGAATCTGGCTTTACATTCTTTGCAGTCGATGAGAGGATCAGCAAATCCGCCCACATGACCGGAAGCCTCCCAGGTTCTGGGATTCATCAGAATGGCCGCATCCAGACCCACATTATATCTGGATTCCTGAACAAACTTTTTCCACCATGCCTTTTTTACATTGTTCTTGAATTCCACACCTAACGGGCCATAGTCCCAGGTGTTGGCAAGTCCTCCGTAAATCTCAGAGCCCGGATAAACAAATCCTCTGTTCTTTGCCAGTGCAACGATCTTTTCCATTGTAACTTCTCTGCTCATTAGTTAATATCCTGACCTTTCCAAATATAGTTTTGTCTTACGTTAGTCTTCTTTATGAAGTTCATCATACTGACAGTCATCACATCTTTCTTCGCAAGGTTCCTCACAGGCCTCGCAATCCTTGTCACAGATGTTAATGCAGTCAATATCATCTTCCTTATCCTTTTTCAGCTTCTCTGCAGCTTCCATTGCTGCATCCTTAGCTTTTGCAAAAGCCACTCCGCTTTTTTCTTTAATATCCTCATAAACACCGGGCGCCTTTTCTTTAATGTCCGCATAGATATCGATGCCCTTCTCTTTAGCATCCTCATAAAAGTCGCCTGCCTTTTCAGTCAGGTCAATTACGGATCCATCGTCCTTAACGAATTCAATTTTGCATTTGAATCCAAAAGCCGCTACGATACCTGCAATCATGCCCCATGGTGCAACCACAGTTCCTAAAACGCCGACAGTCAGAGGGATATTGATCAGGGTGTCTCCGTCTCTGGTAACCAGAATCTTAGAAATATTTCCCTTCTTTACAGTTTCTTTCATCTTGGCAATCAAGGCTTCTTTCTGATCTCCCAGTTTATGAGAAGGCTTCTGATCGATGGTTTCCTCAATCGCAATAATTGCATCAACCACATTGCCCTCTGCCGCTTCCAGAGCTTCTTTTGCCTCTTTATAGGTCACCCCTGTTCTGTCTTTGACCAGTTCGATCTTTTCTAATGTAATCTCCATAGTTCAACCTCCTAAAAAATTCCTCTGAAAATACTGTCGCTTTTCAGTCTCCCGATATCCAGATAATACGACAAATACTCTCTTAACATAGTCTGCAGCTCCGCCGCCACATCCTCGTCCAGCGCTATTTTTTCAAAGCCTCGCATAGGTGTTTTTGAAAAATATTTTAATATATTAACTATATCAAATTTCGGCTCATAAATCAACGTATCATTGGCAGTATTTCTGCATTTCTCGCAGACCATGCCCCCGTCTTTCACACTGAAATACCTGAGTTTTTCATCCTTCCCGCAGCAGGAACATCTGTCCAGTACCGGAAAGCTTCCCAGAATCAAAAGAGCCTTGACTTCATATGCAAGTACCAGGGTTTTGTGACGTTTTTCCCGCTTTTCCATGGCTGCAAGAAAATCTGCCAGAAGAACAAACAGTTTGGGCTGAGGAAGTTCCTCCGGTGTAAGCTTTTCTGTCAGTTCCAAGACAAAAGATGCCTCCATGTATTTGTCTACATCTTCTCCGATTCTGAAGAAACTGCGGATCACTTCTGCACTGTTAAGATTATAATAGTCTCTGCCCTTGTATAACTCATAATTTCCATAGGTAAAAGGTCTTACTGCCAGAGCCGTCTTGTTCCTTCCCTTTTCATTCAGACCGGTGCCCACACTGATTTTTCCGTATTTTTTGGTAAACAGAAGAAGCATTCTTCTGCCGCCTGCAGTTTTGATCTGGCGAAAGATGATACCTTCTGTACTCGTATACATGATTTATTCCTTATAACCGAAGTTTGACAGTGCGAAATCGCTGTCTCTCCAGTTTTCCTTTACTTTGACCCACAGCTCAAGAAACACTTTTGTACCCAGCAGACCCTCAATCTCCAGACGGGCTGCTTTACCGATACCCTTCAGTTTCTTGCCCTGCTTACCGATGATAATCCCTTTATGAGATTTTTTCTCGCAGTAGATCACAGCACCGATACGGGTAATCTTCTGTTCCTCCTGATAGGATTCAATTTCCACCGCTACTCCGTGAGGAACTTCTTCATCCAGATAGCTCAGAACTTTTTCTCTGATGATTTCGCTGACAATAAACCGTTCCGGATGATCAGTAACCATATCTGCCGGAAAGAACATAGGCCCTTCCTCAAGAAAGGTCTCCAGTTTCTCAAGGAGTTCATCCACATTCTTTCCTTCTAGGGCAGATGTACCGAAAATTGCTTCAAACACTCCTGTTTCGTCGTATTCTTCAAATATTTCTCTGTATTCCTCGGGAGACATTCTGTCTATTTTATTGATAACGAGAATCTTCGGTGTTTCCAAATCTCTGATCATATCTAAAATATACTTGTCTCCCGGCCCTTTTTTCATACTTCCATCCACCAGAAACAGCACTACATCCACTTCTTTAAAGGTGTTTACCGCCATGTCTGTCATAGCCGCGCCCAGCTTATTTCTTGCTTTGTGTATGCCCGGTGTGTCAATAAACACCATTTGAACGCCGTCTCCGCTGAAGTTTCCCGGATTCCGTTCTTCCTCCGAGTCATCAAATCTGGTATAAATACCTCTGATGCTGTTTCTTGTTGTCTGAGGCTTGTCCGTAGTAATAGCGATTTTCTCCCCTAAAATGCTGTTCAGCAGTGTGGACTTTCCCACATTGGGACGTCCGATAATACCTATAAAACCTGATTTCATCATAGTCTGAATCCTTTCGGTAATAATTCCTTCAGTGAATAAATTTCCAAATGTTCTTCATCGTCTCCCAGAATTACAGCAAGATCCGGAGCAAATTCGTAAAGGAACTGCCTGCAGATCCCGCAAGGTGCAGCCATTCCCTTGCCTTCTGATACTCCACCGCTGACTACTGCCAGAGCCTCAAACTCACGGAATCCCTCGGAGATTGCTTTGACACATGCTGTTCTTTCCGCACAGATCGTGCCTCCATAGGAAGAATTTTCCACGTTAACCCCCAAAAAAACTTCACCTGTTTTTGTAAGCAAAGCTGCTCCTACCTGAAAACCGGAAAATGGTGCAAAAGCATTGGGCAGCACGCTGACAGCCTTTCGGTACAGCTGTCTGTATTTATTCAATTCTGATTCTGTCATGTTCCTATCTCCCAATTCCCAGATATTCCATCACTTCTTCCTCTCGCTGTCTCATTTCAGCCTTCTCCTCAGGATTCATGTGATCATACCCGAGAAGGTGAAGAATACTGTGTGTAAAAAGATATATAATTTCTCTTTCAAAAGAATGTCCGAATTCTGCAGCCTGTTCCTCTGCTCTCTTACTGCAGATCACCACATCACCCAGACAAATCTCTCCAAAGTCAGGAATATCGTTCAGGTCATCAAACTGTGGAAAAGACAGTACATCAGTCACCTTGTCCGTATCACGGTAATCCCTGTTCAGCTGCCTGATTTCGTCTTCATCAACAAAAGTAACACTGATCTCACTGCGGCTCTGATCAATATGCTCCAGATCCAGACAGCGGATCACCGCTTTTTCCATAACATTTAGTATCTCCGGACTTACCTGCTGTTCTTCTTCAAAATATAATTTCATATCTATTCCTCTATTTCTTCCGGATGTTGTCTGTAAAAAGTATCATAAGCATTGATAATCTTCTTGACCAGTTCATGGCGGACCACATCCACGTCTTTCAGATAACAGAAATCGATATCTCTGACGGATTTCAACACCCGCTCTGCTTCAATCAGTCCGCTTTTTCTGCCCCTTGGTAAATCTATCTGAGTAATATCACCGGTAACCACTACCTTGGAGCCAAATCCCATACGCGTCAGAAACATCTTCATCTGTTCTCGGGTGGTATTTTGTGCCTCATCCAGAATAATAAAGGAATTATCGAGGGTTCTACCCCTCATATAAGCCAAAGGAACAACCTCGATAACTTCTTTTTCTTTCAGACGAAGAGCATTTTCCCTTCCCAGAATATCATAAAGTGCGTCATAAAGAGGCCGCAGATACGGATCTACTTTTTCCTGCAGGTCTCCCGGCAAATCCCAGCCGTTCTCCTGCCTCTACAGCAGGACGAGCCAGAATAATTTTCTGCACTTCCTTGTTCTTAAAAGCATTTACCGCCATGGCGACAGCAATATAGGTCTTTCCCGTTCCCGCCGGACCAATGCCAAAAACGATGTCCTTCTTCCTGATGCTGTTCACATATTCCTTCTGACCGATGGTTTTGGGTTTCAGCGGCCTTCCCTTGCTGGTAAAACAAATGATGTCCTTGCTGACATTATTGTCTTTATAAGAAAGCCCCTGCTTTTTCAGGCTGATGATATAGGCTACTTTCTGCACATCCAGATGTTCACCTGTCCGCAGAACCGACATCAGTTCTTCCAGAATGCCTTCAGCCAGTTCCATTTCACCGCCTCGAATCAGAAGACAGTCGTCTCTCTGAAAGATTTCCACCCCTGTACTTTCCTGAATCAGGTTCAGATTGGCGTCCATGTTGCCGAACAGTTCAATCCGATCCACGTCATCGGCTACCTGTATCTTCTTCAGTTCCTCGTTTATGTTCGTCAATTACAATCTCCTTCTCTATCCCGACCTGCTGCCGGGTTTCTACTGTTCCATATACCTTTATTATATTTTTTTTCTTGCTAAAATGAAAGTCCTTATTTATAATTTGAGCACTTTCGGGCACATTTTCTTTCGTCCACTGACGTAAAAGCCGCTGAGCTTCTCTGTTCCTCTCTGATTCGGTCAGATCACCCTCAATGTTGAAAGTATAATAATACGGAACTCTGGCTACAATTTTACCGCTGGCATGAGTGTAATGATAAAGTTTTTCTCCTTCTTCCACAGGATAAGAAGGATGCTCGACAGGAACCGTTCCAGAAATTAGTATACCCCCCTTTTTAACAAAATCATTCTTCGCCACTTGCCCTCTGCCTTTATAGGTATAAATCTGCTCAATGTAGCAGTCTGTTTCCGCCACAATATCACAGGGAGCCGTATTGCCGGCCGTTTCTGACGGTGCCTGCTCACTTTCCGAAATCTGCACCTCAACGTAACCCCCCTCATAAGCAACTCTGGCCCAGACAATATTGTCAAAACTCTGGAACAGCTTTTTCTCAATAGCCTCACAGTCAAACCGTCTCAGTGCTCCTTCATAAAGTCCTTCCTCTGCAATGCTCTGTCTTATGGCGGTTTCTGTGATACTTCGGCACCCTATGATATTGATTTCTCTCACAAAAAGAGTCTGTGCAAAAAACAGAAGAAAAAACAAAGCCAATCCTGCCACAGTCATCTTGCGTCGCCAGAAACCTTTCATCATGGGTACTGCACCCCGTTGAGAAAGGACGGTAAACTTATACCTGCTTTTCGCCAGTTTTTTCATACGGCGGAACCCTTCTCCGCTGACTGTGAAGAAAACTTCAGTTTCATCTTTATAGTGTATATGTCTGATAGCAATGCCCTCTGCTGCCGCCTGAGAAATCAGTCTTTCAGGTTTAAACCCCTCAAGCCTTACGTTTACCTGATGTTTTATAAAATTCGATGCCTGTGATTTCCCCTTCAAGTTCCATACGTCCTTCCCAGATTTCACTGATGATAAAGCCGCTGCCGCTGACCGTCACAAAAAAACGTCCGGTGTCCACAGTAACAGAGGTATCGCTGATCAGTGTCACCTGTCTGATGTTTTCAATCACTGCGGCTCCGGCGGAAGCAGTAATCTTCGGTCCAGCAATATCAAAATCATATGTCAGTTCATTTATCAGTTTCATGGTTTAATATATGCGGAGAAATTTAAAGGTATACCATAAGGGTGAATTCAAAAAAACAACCCGAAATTATTTTCGGGTTGTCCTGTTTTACTTATGAAAGAAATTCCATTACAACGTCCTTGACCATAGAACCGTCTGCAAGACCTTTTACTTTTCCCATTACAGGGCCCATGAGTTTCCCCATGTTCTGTCTGCCTCCCTCAATACCCAGGGCAGCTGCGGTCTCCTTTACAATCTCCAAAACCTTCTCTCTGGATAACTGCTCAGGCAGGTACTTGTTCAGAATCTCTATTTCAGCGTTATATGCATCTGCCAAATCTGTTCTGCCAGCCGTTTCAAAATCAGCGAGGGCATCTTTCCGCATTTTTACCTGCTTAGATAAAATGGCAATAATGCCTGCATCGTCCAGTTCTTCTCTGTTGTCAACCTCATACTGCTTGATGGCAGCACGAGCCAGACTGATTGTATTTTTGGCTGTGTCATCATGGGCCTTCATAGCCTCCTTGAAATCAGCCATCAGTTGTTCTTTTAAAGTCATTTATATCACCTCGATCCTAAATGACTAGTATTTCTTAGCCTTTTTTCTGGCGGCTTCAGACTTTTTCTTTCTCTTTACGCTTGGTTTTTCGTAATGCTCTCTTTTTCTCAGTTCGCTCATTACACCGTCTCTGGCGCATGATCTCTTGAATCTCTTCAGAGCGCTTTCCAAACTCTCGTTTTCTCTTACGATAACTTGTGCCATATTCCAATTCACCTCCTGACTAACTTGAAAATTATTGGCTGTGAACAGTCTTTTGCCTATAACGGCAATATTATACTACTTTTGTGGACAATAGGCAAGTCATAATTTCAAATTAATTTTTGGAAACTGAAAGCAGCAGACAAAATCACTTAAAACTCTTTGAAGACAACACGATCTTTGCAAGTGCAATGGCAAAAATCTTTCCACTACTGAGAAGCGTATCTGTTCTGATATATTCATTCACCTCATGACAGGTATCTTCCTCTTCAGGAAAAGCCGGTCCCCATGATACAATTCCAGGCATGGCCTTGGCATAAGTTCCCCCATATTCCAGAGAAAACTGATTTTTTCTGCCGCATCCCTCTTCGTACGCCTCGGCAAATGCTCTGAGAAAGGGTCGTTCCTGTGACACATAGACTGCCGGCTGCAGAGAGCTGATTTCCAATGTTCCGCCCATATACTCAGCCAGACGCCGAAAGTGGTTCACAATTTCCTCCGGCTGACTTCCATAGGCAAAACGAATATTCACATTGACAGTAAGTACCTCTTCCTCTATGTGAAAAACTGTAGGAGACAATACGTTTCGATGCACAAACTCCCCGTTATAATATTCGCTCCGGCTGTAAATTCCCATGGCCCTTCCGTAAACATCACTTAATTTTCCCCTGAGTTCCTGTAAAATTGCAGATAAACGATTTTCTTTCAAATCTGCATTCCCAAGCTTTTCTGCCATAACAAACACAGCATTTTCCCCTTTTTCCGGCTGACAGGAATGAACGCTTTTCCCTATTGCTTCAACAGTTTTTTCGTGAATCCGCTCTCCGTTGCGATATTCAGTCAATACTGCCTTACAGTATTCCGGTACTATATTATTAGCTGTTCCGGCCTGTAAATCGGTCAGATACCATCCGTCTTCAGAAACATTTTCTCTAAGAGGAAAATGAAGGAGCAGATCCATATCTCCCTTTTCAATATTGCAGATAGGAAATTCTCCATCAGGAGTAAATCCATAATCAGGCAGAGGATTCTCTCTTACATAGGCCTCCATGTCACTCCACTGGATTTCTTCCTGTGTTCCTATCAGAAGCTGAACTTTTTTATGCATCTGATGTCCACAGTCTTTTACTGCTTTCATTGCATAAAGACACGCAATGATCGGACCTTTGTCGTCAATGGTGCCTCTACCGTAAAGTCTCCCCTCAAATTCTGTGAGGGTAAAAGGATCACTGTTCCATGCAGAAAGCTCTCCCGGCGGCACCACATCAACGTGAGTGAGAATTCCTATGGTTTCCGTTCCTTCCCCCATAGAAATCACCCCTACACGGCCATCTGCCTTTATGTCTGTGTCAAAGCCCATCTCCTCAGCCAAACCCAATATGTACTCCAGCCCTCGCTTCACCTGATCGCTGTCCCCGGAAATACTGGGAATCTGTATGAATCCGGCCAGATCTGCAATCATAGCTTCTTTTTTTATCTCTATCGTCTGTTTCAGTTTTTCTGTATTCACACGTTTTCCTTTCCGGCTTTTTCTCTTCTACCGCTACAGCCAGTTTAAAATCATCGGCACAACTACAGGTACCGCTGCACTTTCCACAACACCGCATAAAAAAGAATATACGGCTATATCACTTCCGGTAGCTCGTTCAATAATAGGCAGACATACATCCATAGAAGAACATGCCGGCACAGCTACCGCTTCCAGGTATCCTGCTTTTCTTGCAGTCAGAGGAATGATAAGTACAGAAATCAGCTCCCGCATTACATTGTGCATAAAAGAAACGGCACTGGCGGTTACAAGTCCTGCCTCCAGAATAATGCCCGGTGCAAAACTATACCATCCAAAACCTGCTCCCACAGCCAGCCCCTCTCGGATTGAAAAATCCGGGAGAAAAACTGAACATAGACCCGATCCGAACAACGTTCCCGCCATAATCGCAAATGGAAATGCCACAACCCTGAAACCAACCTGCCGAAAATGCTGTATAACGGTTCCGTCCACACCCATATCGAAACCGACAAAAAACAGAAGTACGCAAAGACCTGCATTAATCAGTTTTCCAGTCAGATCCGAAAACCAGTCCATATCAGAAAAGACAGCTCCTGCAGCA
>CABSEO010000005.1 GCA_902476665.1 uncultured Emergencia sp. | reverse complement strand
TAATGTGGATTATATAGATAACCGGGAAATGGCCGCTGAAGCAATCGTTAAGGCCGGCGCGGAAAAAATGGTAGACAGGCTGCCGAAAAAAATGGATACTCTTCTGCGAAAAGAGGTTTATCCGGAAGGAATAGAACTTTCCGGCGGCGAGCGGCAGAAGATTGGAATTGCCAGAGCCTCCATGGGATACCATGATATTCTGATTCTTGATGAACCGGCATCTGCACTGGATCCTGTTGCGGAACTGAGGCAGTTCGAGCAGATTAAAGAGAATCTGGGAAACAGTACGGCCATTCTCATCAGCCACCGTATCGGCTTTGCGCAGCTGGCAGACAGGATTCTGGTCATGGAGAACGGCAGGCTCACTGAAGATGGCACTCATGAAGAACTGATGAGGGAAAACGGCATGTATGCAGCCATGTATCGGCAGCAGGCATCATGGTATCAGAAAGAAGGTGAAACCGATGAAAGATAAAGGAAAGGACAGACTGTCTTTTCGGGAAGGGCAGAAGGTTCTTCGCAGCGCTCTTGCAGTCAGCCTGCGGGTAAAACGATGGGATTCACTTCTGATCAATGTAATAGGCTGTTTTGCCGCATTTCTTCCGGTTATCAGCGCCCGCTGTCTGGAAACGCTGACCAACGAGCTGTACCGCTGGGTGAGAGATACTGAAATGAGCGGAGAACTGCGGGAAATCATTTCCCTGTTTACTATGCTCATCAGTCTTTATCTGGTGCAGGCTCTGTTTGACAGTCTGAGTCAGGCCATGCTTCGTGTGGACACGACAAGAACGGAGAGGTTTGTGGATCGTGCCATTACAGAGTGCAAATGCTATGTAAAGTTTCACTATATTGAAAACAACGATGATTTCCTCCAGAAACTGACCTTCGTGGAGGAATACGCAGGGGAATACACTGCCAGAAGTATGCAGGATCTGCTGCTCAATGTGCAGAGACTCATTGCCATAGTCAGCGTTTCTCTGGAACTGTTTCGTGTCAGTGGCCTGGTGGTTGCGATAATCTTTCTTACCTGTATCCCGGCGGCAGTGCTTTCCTGGCTGCAGAGTGATGAAACCTATCATTTCCGGACCAAGTGGATGCTGGAAGGTGACAGTGCGATTATGCAGTTCATAACCTGCACCAGACCGGAAGCCATGAAAGACATTCGTCATTTCAAAGCCTATCCGTATCTGAAGAAGGAATGGAAAAAGACGGCAAAAGAATATATAGAAAAGAAGGATGCGCTGACGAAAAAGCATGTAGCCTATAACATGACTGCGGATATCCTCAGAAATGCGGTTTACCTTGTGATTCTGATTCTGGTTGGCAGGCAGATTTACATCCATCCTGCAGCAGGTGCGGGGGTGTTCATGCTGGTGCTGAACCTGACCGGAAAACTGCAGAATCTGCTCAGCGGACTGTTGATTTCTTTAATGGAATTCGGACAGAATATTTCCTATATGAAGGATTTCTTTGATCTGCAGGATCTGGGCAAAGAAGGAAAGATGGACGCCGGCGAAGAGGGAAAAGAAACCCCTGAGGGATATTCCTCTGTGTCCCTGCACTTTTCGCATGTATCCTTTGCTTATCCCGGAACTGAAAGAAAGGTCATCGATGATCTTTCTGTGGAGATTCCCGACGGACAGCGAATTGCCATAGTCGGAGAAAACGGCAGCGGAAAGTCAACTTTTATCAATCTGCTCATGGGATTTTACGAGCCGGATACAGGTACCATCAGAATCAGCGGACAAGAACTCAAGGGAGATGCTGTTGGAAAAATCCGCAGATCGACAGCAGTGGTGTTTCAGGATTTTTGTCATTATGAAGGGACGATTCGAGAGAATATACAGGCTTCTGAAATGGAGATAAGTTCAGATGAGGCATTGCTCACCCGGCTGCTGCAGGAAGCAAACATTGCCGATCTGGTTGCACAGCAGCCTGATGGTCTTGATGAAGAGATCGGTCAGTTCAGCAAGACTGGAAATAATTTATCGGGTGGACAGTGGCAGCGTGTTGCGCTTGCAAGGGCTCTCTACAGAAAGGGCACTCGTCTGATGATTCTAGATGAACCTACAGCGGCCCTGGACCCCATGGCGGAAGCTGCACTGTACCGGAATTTTGCTGAAATGACATCAGGAAAAACAACACTGCTTATTTCTCACAGGCTGGGTATCACTCGCATGGTAGACCGGATTCTGGTTTTTCATGAGGGGAGAATTGTGGAGGACGGAACTCACGATGAACTGATAAAACTGGATGGATATTATGCAAAGATGTATCGGGCACAGGCGCAGTGGTATCAGGGATAAGCTGTGATGACAGATTGCCGGAGCAGGAAGTATGCCGGCGAGACAGGCTGTATTTTGTAAACTATAAAAAGAGCACCCGCAGAAATCTTTTCTGCGGGTGCATACAGGCCGATTTTTTATTTCTCTTTTCCTCTTGCCTCTTCCAGATAATTGTACAGTGTAAACTTGGAGATTCCCAGAAGTTCGCAGACTTTCTGGCCCGATTTCTGAATCAGAAATACACCCCGCTCATCGAGGAATCGAAGCAGCTTGATCTTTGCTTCCTTGTTCATCTTGTCAGGAGGTGTACCGATAGTCGCCAGACCTTCTGTGATGATATTGTCCATCATGCCGTGGATGGAAGATGGCTGCACATCAAATTCGTTATAATTTGTCAGCATGTTGGTTTCAAAGTAGCCGGCATCAGAAAGACCTTTTACAGCACTTTCCAGTGCTACCAGATCCGAAATATCCTGATTGATGCATAAAGAACTGTTGAGCGTTCCGTCTTCATCAAAGAAATTAGCAGTGGAAGAACGAATAATCCGACCGTCAGGCAAATGGGACACATGCCGAACTTTTTCTATTGCTTTGCGCTGGTGGTTCACATTCATATATTTGAGAAAAGACTGGGTTGGTGCATCACCTATGGTTCGGCCGGTCACATGGCCGTTGACAATATACACAATGGTATGATCCAGCTCTCCTGTGAAATCGTGCACTACAACCTCTGTCGCCGGACCGAATTGAGCGGCGATCAGATCGGCAATCTGCTTTAGTTGATTTAAGTTATTGACCATAGACAGCCTCCCGGTAATACATAATTATTTAGCTTGATAAAGAGCTATAGTCATTATAGCAATTTTTCTTTTTCTTCGCAAGATTTTTCAAACAAAAAGTCAGGTGGTCTGAAAAAAAATTTGACCGCAGCAGATAAACATGATATCCTTAAAATATATTACATGTAAAAGTGGAGGTAGGAGCAATGGTATTTAAAGATTTTGATGAATTAGAGAAGTCTTTTCACGCTGCGACAAAGAAGACGGTGGTGGTTTCTGCAGCACAGGATAAATCAGCATTGACAGCTGTCAATGCATGCCGTAAGGAAGGTCTTATCGATGCGGTTCTGGTAGGTGATGAATCTCTGATTAAAGAAGAAATTAAAGCTTTTGGAAGCGATATGGATGATTGTCCCATTATTCATGCAGCTACACTGGAAGAGGCGGCGCAGAAAACCTGCGAATGTATTCGGGACGGTAAAGCTGACTTTATATTAAAGGGAAAAATTGATACAGGAATTCTGCTGAAAGCTGTTGTAAAGGAGGAAAATGGACTTAGAACCGGCAAGCTGATGAGCCATCTTGCCTTTCTTAAGATTCCAAATTACCATAAGCTGATTGTGCTGACAGACAGTGGAATGGTACTGTATCCGACGCTGGAACAGAAGAGAGAGATCATCGAAAATGCAGTGGAGAATTTGCGGAATATGGGTTACGATATGCCGAAGGTAGGAGTACTGGCTGCAATTGAAAAGGTAAATCCGAAGCAGCCGGAAACAGTAGATGCAGCAGATTTGACAGAAATGTGCAGGCGAGGAGAGATTAAGAACTGTATTATAGAGGGCCCTCTTTCTTACGATATTCTAATGAGCAAAGAATCAGCGCATAAGAAGGGTTTTGACAGCGAACTGGTTGGAGATGCGGATATTCTGGTGGTTCCTAACATGCCGTGCGGAAATATTCTGGGGAAAGCGCTGCTCTTTTCTGCGGGTGCCGATATGGCAGGTCTGCAAAGGCTCCTATCGCATTGACTTCCAGAGGTGCAACAGAGAAAGAAAAACGTCAGTCGCTGCTGCTGGCCGCAGCTTGCGTGAAAGGAGAGGAGTAAATCATGGCAGAATACATTTTAGTCATCAATCCGGGTTCAACTTCTACGAAAGTGGCCATTTATGATGGAGAAAAAGAACTTCATTCCCAGAGTATTGATCATACCGCAGATGAACTGAAACAGTACCCGGAAATTAATGATCAGATGAATTTCAGAAAAACGGCGGTGCTTGATTATTTGAAGAGTCAGAATCTGACTCCTGCAGATCTTTCCGGCATTGCAGCAAGAGGCGGAGTGGTAGGACAGCTTGAAAGTGGTGCATATCTGGCTGATAAAGCCTTTGCTGATGCATCCAGAAATTCTCCGATTCCACATCCGGCCAATTTGTCTCCGGTGATTGCCTATGAAATTGCTGAAGAGGCAGGAACAGGAATTCATGGATATGTTTATGACGCAGTCTGCGGCTGTGGTGTGCCTGATCCTATTTTTACATATACCGGAGTTCCGGAGATTCACAAACCATTTCTTACCCATGTGCTCAACAGCCGTGCTGTCAGTATTGAGCAGGCCAGAAGGGATGGTGTAAGTCTTCAGAATACCACTTACATTGTCTGCCATCTGGGCGGCGGCGTTACCTCCAATCTGATAAAAGGCGGAAAAGTGATTGACTTTGTCGGTGACGACGAGGGCGGCTTTTCACCGGAGCGTTCAGGCGGTGTTCCCTGCAGAGAGCTGGTAAAGTTCTGTTTCAGAAGTGGTCTGACAGAAAAGGAAGTGCAGAAAAAACTGAAGGGACAGGGTGGTCTGATTGCTTACCTTGGAGTGAATGATCTGCGCGATGCAGAAAAGATGGCGGAAACAGATCCTTCTGCCAGAATTATTATTAATGCTATGATTTTACAGCTTTCTAAGGATATTGGAAGTCTGGCTCCAATTGTAAACGGGCAGGTAGATAAAATCATTCTGACAGGAGGTATGGCCTATTCTGAATATCTGACCGAGGAAATGAAAAAGAGAATCAGTTATATTGCACCTGTTGAAGTCATCCCTGGAACTTATGAAATGGAAGCTTTGGCAAAAGGTATTCACAGAGTTCTATGCGGAGAAGAAAAAGCACACAAACTGGGAGAATAAAAGTCATTATTCTTTCATAGAATCCGAGAGAAGCTATTCTTTCGGATTTTTATTTGAGGAAGAACATGTGAAGAAGTGCAGAAATGTAGAAATGTACCCGGTTTTTTGGTAAAATAGTTCTTGTCAGAAGAGTGCTTTGAACAATTGAGATGAGGTAAGTCATGGAGAATCTTTTTGGAAAATTGCTGCGTACCCGTATGCAGAAGGCGGGAGTTAAGGAAAGCGAGCTGGCAGAGTTTCTCAGTTATGATGCCACATATATCAGCAAGTGGATTAATGGAAGTAAACTGCCGTCTGCGAGGAATGCACAGCGGATCTGCGGGCAGATAGCTGAATTTTTTGCTTTGCGGCAAGATGATGGAGAAAGTACATCTGCAGTGCAGAGTCAGATTCTGTCTGAGCTGCTCAGTGCATGGAACAGTGACAGCAGCTACTTTAGTTTTCAGGGGTACAGTAATTATCAGATGTCCTTTACAGACAGCAGACAGAGTTTTTTAGAGTTGACCGGAGCTGCCCTGCAGCAGGCTGTGAGCAGGAATAGAAAAACAGTTCGGATTACAGCAACCTTTAATATCTTTCATTTGTACGGCAGTGAATTTAAACGGCTGGTACAATTTCTTCATGATAATGGGGTCAGAAAGGTGATACTGAAATTGGCCTTGAATGCAGAACATATGGATGAAGATCATTCTTATGTGACAAATATTTTAAATACGATCGGTCATCTGGACTATATTGAAATGACCATTGTATGCGAGAAGGTCGAAGAGCCTAAGATTCTTCTGATTAACGATCTGCTCTGCCTGCAGGTGCTGTGGAATGACAGCGGAAATTTTGCGGCAACATTTTCTATGGAGCCCCGGGTGATTGAAAGTTTTTCTCAAATGTGTGAGCAGATTCTGGAGACAGCACCGCAGCTTCTTGAACCGGCACAGCCGGAGAATCTGAAACGGACAAATGTCCAGCTTGACTCTTATTCAGATCGGAGACAGTGGCTTTTTTTCAATGAGCCCCCTGCCATGTTGTTTCCGGATGATATTATGGACAGCATGATTGAAGGTGCAGAAGATGAGGAATATGCGGCCTACTTAATGAAACTGAAGAATGTGTTTTCTAAAAGAACAAGGAAATCTCATATTGATCTGGTATTTTTTTCATCCATGCTGAACCAGTATCTTTCTGACGGTAAAGTAAGTGTAGGGAATGTGAAACATCAGCTGACTGAAGAACAGACTCGAAGACATCTTGCTTATTTAAGTCAGGTTATGGCAGAAAACCCGGATTTCAATATATGGCTTATCCGTGATACGGTGCGTCTTAATGAAGAACTGCGACAGATGCCTTCCATTTTTTTGGATACATATTCCCTCTATATTGAAAATTCAAAGAAGCAGCCCAACAGTAATTTTCATATTACTATGGACACTTGTATGCGAAACGGATTTCAGCAGTTCTTTGAAAGAATCTTGTCTCAGCCGTTCTGCACCAGACTGGCCTCGGAAGATTTACTGCGATATCTGTAGTCAGTAGCTATAATACAGGAATATGTTTAAACGGACTTGAATTTCATGAATTCAAGTCCGTTTTTTATGTTGTAAATGCCTTCAGGCAGGTTCAATTGTATCTGATTTAGTCAGAACATATACTGTAGTTAGAAAATTTAGAAAAGGAGGCTTTTATATGGAAAACAACAAACTTCATATTGGCCAGGTTATTGCCATCGGCGGCGCATTTATGGGCTTTGTAATCGGTTCCAGCTTTGCATCCGGTCAGGAATGTATGCAGTACTTTACAGGATTCGGTGTGCTAGGAAGTATTGGAGCCGGACTGATTGCACTGCTTTTATATGCCTGGTTTGTCAGCACCATTGTTGAGGACGGTAGATACCTCAAGCTGAATAATTCAGGGAAGATGTTCAATTTTTATCTGGGTAAATATCTGGGCTTTGCGCTGGAATGGTTTACCCCTATCATGCTGTTCTTTGTTTATTCGACTATGATTTCCGGCGCAGGTTCCACTTTTGAGGAGTATTACGGTGTAGACGGAAATATCGGTCGCGGTCTTATGATTATCACTTCTCTGGCAACTGTTCTGCTCGGCCTGAACAAACTGGTGAAAATTGTGGGATATATTGCTCCGGTACTTCTGGTGGTGACGATTGTCATCGGAATTATTTCTATCGTTAACAATCCGGAAGGCATTGCGCAGGCAGATAAAAATCTGGAGACAGTGACTGTTAAAACCAACTTCAATAACTGGGCTCTGTCAGGCCTGATGTATGCAGCTTATACGGTAACAGGTGTAGTTCCGTATCTGGCAGATATCGGCAAATCCACTGCAACCAGCAGGAAGAATTCTGTATGGGGCGGCATCTTTGGAGGCGGTGCATTTCTTATTGCAGTAATGATTCTGAATTTTGGCCTTCTGGCTAATATTCTGGATGTATATAATCTGGAGATTCCGTCTCTGTTTGTGGCAGCTTCCATCAGTCCGGTATTCGGAAACATATTCTCTGTTCTGCTGCTCCTTGGAATTTACACTACTGCGGTACCGATGCTGTACACCGTGTGCAATAAAGTTTCTTCAGACTCAAAGAGTAAAGCGTACAGAATTGCGGCAGTGGTGACAGCCATCGTCAGCATCTTCGGCGGTCAGCTGTCTTTCTCTACCATGATCAGTATTATTTATCCGATATCAGGCTATGCCGGAATTGTAATCTTTGCAGGCATGATTTATACAAAATACATTAAGAAAAGAAAATATGAGGACTTCGACGAAAACGATGTTCTGATTAAAAACATTTAAGCAGGAGGTATGATTATGAAAAAAGTATTAGTCACCGGCGGAACTCAGGGTGTGGGTCTGGAAACGACCAGGCAGCTGCTGGAACAGGGTTATGAGGTACATATCACTTACAGACGTTCTGCGGCAAAGGCAGAGGAACTGATGGCAGAGTATCCGGGCAGACTCTTTGCTCACAAGCTGGATCAGGGAAAACTGGAAGAAATCGAGCAGGCGGATTTTCTGACTGAGCATCAGTGGTATGGTGTGATTTTTAATGCCGCTTTAGGTTCCGGAACCGTAAAAGAATATGCTGAACAGGGTGATCCGCTGAAAGCAGCAAATGATATTGCAATGATGACAGTCAATGCTCTCGGTCCTCTTTGGATTTACAAGAAGATCCTTCCGGTTATTGAAGCAAAGGAAGAGGAAAAGACCAAGCTGGTATTCCTTTCTTCTGTAGGAGGCGGAATTGCCTGCTTCCCGAAATTCACACTGAGTGACGGAATGAGTAAATGTGCGGTGGCTTATCTTGCAAAGCAGGTTGCGGCGGAGCATGTTCATACACTGATCGATGTATTCTGCGTAAGTCCGGGAGCTATAGAAACTCCGATGTTTTATTCCAGTACCTTGAAAGGGATGTCACCGGAAGAGAGAACTGCTTTTGATGCTGCCCAGGCAAAGAAAAGACTGATCCAGCCTCAGGAAATTGCTGAACTGCTGTGCTGGCTGCTCAGAGATGAATCTACCGTTCTACACGGCGGAAACATTGATGCCACCATGGGTCTTGGCGTACGCCCTGGTATTCAGACAGAGGCAGGTCTGGAACACAATTAATACAGGATTAGAATAACGGTAAGAGGTGAATTATGTTAGAATATTTATCTGAACGGGGAAAAAAGTGGGTCAGAACATTACCGCCACTGGTTAAGGCTCATTTTGACAACTTTTATAATATGTATGACAAGGAGACAAATCCTGATGGCCTGATTAACATGGGCACTGCGGAAAGTCATCTGGTCAATAAAGAAGTATGTGATCTTCTGAACAAAGCGGCTCAGCGCATGGATTTGACCGGATATAACATTCATTACAACAAATTTGAGGGCAGTGATGAATTTCGAACAGCTATTGCACAGCACTGGCAGAAGATTATTTTCGGAGAGGATTCTGATGTAAAACTGACCAGGGATCAGGTGGCGACCTGTGCAGGATGTACAGTTGCTCTGGAAACCCTTGCTACGCTTTTGGCTGAGCCTGGCGATGTATTTCTGATTCCTGCGCCTTACTATTCCAGCTTTGTTGATGATATCAACGAAAGAGCCGGTGTTATTGCCGAAGGTGTGCCTTGTGATGAAACGCTGGATCGGGCAGCTTTTGAAGAGGCTTTTGAGCGGGTTACAAAAGAGGGAAAACGGGTGAGAGCGGTTCTGTTTTCTTCTCCCAATAATCCGATCGGAATTGTGTATAAAGAAGAAGCAGTACGCAATCTCATTGATTTCGCAATGGAGCATGACATTGACATTATTTCTGACGAGATATATGCCCAGACTGTATTTGATCCGGAAGCAGTTTTTGTCAGCACGCTGAAACTGGTACCGGAGTCTTATCGGCACAGGGTTCATGTAACCAGTAGTTTTGCAAAAGACTTCGTGTTGTCCGGATTTAGAACGGGTATGTGTTTTTCCTTTAATCCGAGCATTATTCAGGGTTTTGCATCCATTACCTATTATTCCTGCGTTTCTTCCCATACGCAGTCTCTGTTAACGGCTATGCTGAAATCGCCGGAGCTTGCAGGAATTATGGAGCTTTCCAGACAGCGGCTGAAAACAGCTTATCATATTTTTGCAAATGGCCTTGAAGAAATGGGAATCCCTGTAATGAAGGCACAGGCGGGCATTTTTGTCATGGCGGATTTTTCGGCTTATCTTGAGAAACAGGAATTTGCAGAGGAGCATGTTCTTTGGGAGAAAATCTATAACGATCTGATGATCAATGTTTCTCCCGGCCAGCTTTTCGGCTGCAGCAGACCAGGATGGTTCCGGGCCTGCTACGCCTTCGATCAGGCCACTGTGGAAGAAGCATGCCGGAGACTGAAGACGCTGAAGAAATAGAATTTGTTTTTTACTGTATACGACTTAAAAAAATCCCTCGGAAGATCCGGGGGATTTTTTAATATGGAAATGCTATCGATTTAAGATATTTCAGGATGATTTGAAGGAAGTGACTATCCGTATTTTAATCAGTAAGGACACTCACATTTTGTTTTGATCAGCACATCGCTGATTTTTGAGGCAGCGGTTCTTACTTGTGTTTCAATGGAAGCCACATCTTTCATAAATAAACGGGACTTAGGTGCAGTAATGCCGATTGTGGCGTTTATTCGGCCTGTATGGTTTTGCAGCGGTGCGCACATACAGTAGAGACCATACTCATTTTCTTCATCATCGTAGGCCATTCCTTTTTCTAAAATTTTCTTTTGCTCCTGTTTGAAGGCATCAAAGGTTGTAATGGTGTTGTGCGTCAGTTTTTTTATATCTGGATTTGAAAAAAAATCTTTCAGCTTTGCATCATTCCAGGTAGAAAGAAACAATTTACCACTGGCACTACAGTTCAATGAAGGAAATGGCAGCAGATTTGATGTGAGTGCCGACTGCTCTCCGGGGAATCCGCTCAAAGACATGCAGCGATTCTGATAAAGGACTGTCAGGCTGGAAGATTCTCCCGTACTTGCCGCTAATTCTTTCAAATATTTTTCGGCCAATGAAGAAAGAGAAATTCTTGCCTTCACTGCTTCACTGTAGTAAATGAATTTAAGGCCCAGACGATAAGTATCGGCCGGGGTTACTTTTTCAATCAGTTCATATTTTTCTAGAGACTGAAGAATTCTATGAAGCGTTGCTTTGGGCAGATTCAGCCTGTTCTGTATTTCAATAAAAGTGCCTTCTTTTTGAAAGATACAATCTATTACGCTAAGTGTCTTATCGATAGAATTGGAAAATTCTTTCTGCTTTTGCTTCGTTTCCTGTGTCAAATTTACCACTCCTCTGGATTGTTAGCTTCATGAGATAATTCTATCAAGGGAAAATCCTGATGTCAAATATAAACAAAAATAAAGACAGTGATTATTGACAAATTTCTGAAAGTCGCTATAATGTTATTAAAATGAAACTTAGTTCCAAAATAGGAGGCTGAAAATGAAAAAAAGAAAGAAACAAGTAAGACGCGGCATTGCGCTTCTTCTGGTATGTCTTTTGTCAATGACCGCACTGACATCATGCGGCGGCGGAGCCAGCCAGGAGGACAGAACGGATCTGAATTACGCATTGGCTGCAGAACCTAACTCCCTTGACCCGATGGCCATTGCCATGATGAGCACTTTTACCGTTACATATGCGATATATGACAATCTGGTTGAAGCTGATGAAGACGGAAACTATGTTGAATCTCTTGCTGAAAGCTATGAGATTTCAGATGACGAAAAGGTTTATACCTTTAAATTGAGACAGGATGTGAAATTCCACGATGGGACACCGATGACGGCAGATGACGTGGTATATTCAATCAACAGAACCATAGAAAAAGGCTGGGCGGCTGATATGACTGCAGCTATCGACAAAGTGGAAAAGGTAGATGATTATACTGTAAAGCTTATTTTAAAGAAACCGTTTGGAGCTATGCTGGGAAGCCTTGCCTCACCGTATTTTTCCATTATGAGTAAATCTTACGCGGAAGAGAATGGAGAGGATGCTGTTGAAAGAAAACCAATGGGAACCGGGGCATATAAATTCGTAGAATGGGTTTCCGGAGACCACATTTCCCTTGAGGCCAATGAGGAATATTTTGGTGGTGCGCCAAGTATAAAAAATATTACTTTTAAACCAATTACGGATAAGAATACCGGCCTGGTAGCTTTACAGGCAGGCGAAACAGATGTATTCCTTAATGTGAACACTTCTGATATTGAAACAGTAAAGAGTGATGATAACCTGGCGTTTTATGAAACCGATCTGGCGGCAGTATTATCGCTGAATATGAATATTGAGGTTGCTCCGCTGGATGATGTAAAGGTGAGACAGGCTATCAATTATGCAATTAATAAGGATAATATTATTACCGGGGCTCTGGAAGGCAACGGAACTCCAGCCAATTCAGCTATTTCACCGACCTGCGACGGCTATTCCGACAAGGTGACAGGCTATGATTATGATCCGGAAAAAGCCAAGGCACTGCTGAAAGAATCCGGCAACGAGAATCTGAATCTGACAATCAAGATAAAAGAAGATGCCAAGGTGCAGAAAGTAGCCCAGGTTATTCAGGCTGACTTAAAGGCTGTGGGTATCAATGTAGAAATTGAGATTCTTGAAGCAGGTGCTTATACTACAGATGTATATTCAGAGGGTGATTATGAAATGACCATCACCAGCTGGTGTGCAATGTTTACGGATGCCTATTCGCTGCTTTACAGCCAGTTCCATAAGGATTGCTATGGAGGAACCGG
Source organism: uncultured Emergencia sp. (assembly GCA_902476665.1). Taxonomy (GTDB): domain Bacteria; phylum Bacillota; class Clostridia; order Peptostreptococcales; family Anaerovoracaceae; genus Senimuribacter. Next base: position 8,111 of record CABSEO010000005.1, on the reverse strand, counting down.
AAATATTACCCACGTTGTCTCCGATGAACTTTCTGAAAAACTGGAAAATGCAGCAATGCTGACAGGTGATGAAAAGGTGGCAGCCTATGAGGATGTTGCGCAGTATATCAATGATAATGCATATGTGGCACCGCTTGTATATGAACCGACTACTATTACTACAAATGCCGGATTAAAGGGTGTAAGCGCAGATGCGTTAGGTATTTACAAAGTAAAGAGATTCTCGTGGAATTAAGCTGAGAATGCCGGTATATCCGAGAATAAAACATAATGCTGATATGAGGGTATTCATAGACTGAAATACCCTCATCGCTTTAGAGAGGACGAGACTTATGTTTAAATATGTTTTACAACGTCTTGGAATGATGCTTGTGGTTGTTTTGGGGATTTCCTTTATTGTATTTACCATTATGAATCTGACACCGGGAAACCCCGCACAGCTGATTTTAGGACAAAGCGCTTCTCCGGAACAGGTTGCGAAGCTGGAAGAAGAACTGGGACTGAACAGCCCGTTCTTTGTCAGATATTTCGATTACATTGTGAATATGTTCCAGGGGGATTTTGGAAGCTCCTATCAAACGGGACTTCCCGTATTTGAAGAGATATTAAGCAGATTTCCGACAACACTGACACTTTCTGCAGTAGCCATGTTTTTTGCGACGCTGATAGGTGTTCCGGTGGGTGTGATTTCTGCAGTGCGTCAGTATTCCTTTGTGGATGCTGTCAGCACCATAGCTGCACTGATTTTTGCATCTATTCCGTCTTTTGTACTGGGACTGATCCTGATGCTGATCTTTGCACTGAATCTGCACTGGCTGCCGGCTACGGGCTTATATAACCTATCCGGCTATATTCTGCCAGCAGTGACCCTTTCTACAGCAACAATGGCAACTCTGGTACGTATGACACGTTCTACCATGCTTGAGGTTTTAAAACAGGACTATATCAGAACAGCCAGGGCTAAAGGCGCCGAAGAAAAGAGTATTATTCTTCGTCACTCACTGAGAAACGCCCTGCTGCCTATTGTTACTGTAATTGGCGTGGACTTCGGATATCTGTTGGGCGGTACAGTTGTCATTGAGTCGGTATTTGCCATATCAGGTCTGGGCTCCCTTTTGATCACCAGTATCAGAATGAAAGATACTCCGGTTGTCATGGCTGCAATTATGTTTGTGACCATTGCTTACAGTCTGGTTAACCTGATTGTGGATATTATCTATGCGTATATTGATCCTCGTATCAAATCTCAGTATGAAAGGGCGTGAGTATCATGAAAAAAGAAGAACAAGAATTAAAAGCGCGCAGTCAATTCATGGCAGTCCTGCTGAGATTAAAGAAAAACAAGTTGGCAATGCTGGGGCTGGCTATCTTGCTTCTCATGGCCATCATCGCTCTCAGCGCGGACTTTATTGCTGACTATGATACTGAAGTAATCGGTCAGAATATGACAGAACGACTGCAGGGCCCATCTGCAGAACACTGGTTCGGTACAGATCAGTTTGGCCGGGACGTGTTTGCTAGAATTATTCATGGAGCAAGGATTTCCTTGACTCTAAGTATTATCGCCATGACCATTGCGGTTGCGATCGGTGCGATAATCGGTGCCATTGCCGGATATTTCGGCGGCTTCAGAGATAATATTCTCATGCGTTTTATGGATATCCTTCTGGCAATTCCGCCAATGCTCATGTCTATTTCCATTGTTGCAGCTCTTGGACAAAGCATGACAAACCTGCTGATTGCCCTGTCTATCGCTTATATTCCGGTTTTTGCCAGAGTTATCAGATCCTCGATTCTCTCCATTAAAGACCAGGAATTTGTAGAAGCATCCCGCTGCTGCGGAAGCAATGACTGGCATATTATTGCAAAACATATTATTCCCAATGCCATCGGTCCTATCATTGTCCAGGCAACCTTGGCTATGGGAGCAACAATTCTGATTATTGCATCCTTGAGCTTTATGGGACTGGGGGTAAAACCGCCTGCTTCAGAATGGGGAACTATGCTTTATGAAGGAAGAGACTTCCTGCGGCAGGCTCCATATCTGGTGCTGTTTCCGGGCGGGGCGATTACACTGGCTGTTATTTCATTGAATCTGCTTGGTGATGGTCTCAGAGATGCACTGGATCCAAGACTGAAGAATTAGGAGGTATCTGCTTTGGATGGAAAAATATTGAATATAGAGCATATCTCAGCAGAGTATCGTACTGATGACGGAATATCCTCTGTTCTGAATGATGTGTCCTTATCCCTTGGAAATGGGGAAACGCTAGGTCTGGTGGGAGAAACCGGAGCTGGTAAAACAACTACGGCACTGGCGATTATGGGACTTCTTCCCAAGCGAACCGGATTTATTACGGAAGGGAAGATCGAGTTTGCACAAGACGGAGATCTTTTGAAAAAAACAGAAGCTGAAATGCGGGCGATTAGAGGTCATCGAATCTCTATGATTTTTCAGGATCCTATGACCAGTCTGAATCCTGTGCTTAGAATCGGAGATCAGATAAAAGAGTCCTTTAAAATCCATATGCCGGAGCTTTCTGATGCGGAAATGGAACAAAAAGTAGACGAGATGCTGGAAATGGTAGGAATTCCTGCAGCACGTAAACGGGAATACCCTCATCAGTTTTCTGGAGGTATGAAGCAGAGAGTTGTCATTGCCATTGCCCTTTCTTTAGAACCCGAGCTTCTCATTGCAGATGAACCGACCACTGCACTGGATGTGACTATTCAGGCACAGGTTCTTCATATGATGAGACAACTGAAGAAGAACCTGAATACTTCAATGATTCTGATCACCCATGATTTGGGAATTGTATCTCAGAACTGTGATAAGGTGGCCGTGATGTATGCTGGGACGATTGTTGAATCCGGCACTGCAGAAGAGATCTTTTTAAATGAGATGCATCACCCTTATACCGTAGGGCTGTTTGGATCTATTCCTGATATGAAAAAGAAGACAAAGCGTCTTTCGCCAATTGACGGTCTGATGCCGGATCCTATGGATCTGCCTGAGGGCTGTGTATTTTCTCCCCGCTGTCCGAAGTGTATGGACAAGTGCAGGAAGACAGCGCCAAAAGCAGTCAATATTGGTGGAGAACATATTGTTAGCTGCCATTTGTTTGAGGAGGTGACCGCAGATGAATAACATGCCGAAAGTTGAAGTGAGACATCTGAAAAAGTATTTTAAAACGCCTTCGGGAATGCTTCATGCTGTAGATGACGTGAACTTTTCCATAGAAAAAGGTCACACTCTTGGTGTTGTAGGAGAGTCCGGATGTGGAAAAACTACGCTTGGGAGAACTGTACTTCGTCTTACGGAGCCTACAGAAGGAGAAATCTATTTTGATGGAGAAGAAATTACTTCCTTTTCAAAAAGCGCGATGAAACAGCTCCGAAAGAAAATGCAGCTGATCTTTCAGGATCCGTACGCATCCCTGAATCCTAGACTGTCAGTTTCAGAGATTATACGAGAGCCCATGGAGGTGGGGCGCATGTATAAAACTAAAGGGGAAATCCATGAAAGAGTCAAAGAACTTATGGAAGTTGTCGGCCTTGCTCCCCGACTGATCAATGCATATCCTCATGAACTGGATGGAGGCAGAAGACAGAGAATCGGCATTGCTCGAGCTCTGGCAACAAACCCGGAATTTATTGTCTGTGATGAACCGGTTTCTGCTCTGGATGTGTCTATTCAGGCACAGATCCTGAATCTGATGATGGATCTGCAGGAAGAAAGAGGACTTGCATATATGTTCATTACACATGATATGAGTGTGGTGAAGCATATTTCTACGGAAATAGCCGTTATGTATCTGGGGCGGTGTGTAGAGCTTGCGCCAACGGATGAGTTGTTTGAAAATCCTCGACATCCGTACACTAAAGCATTGCTTTCGGCCATCCCTGTCATTGATATATCGAAAAAGGATGAGGAGCCACAGCTTCTGCGCGGTGAAGTGAGTTCCCCTATTAATCCGGTAGATTACTGCAGGTTTTATCCGCGCTGTCCTTATGCCTGTGAGGCCTGCAAGGCTGAACCGTATCAGCTGGCGAAGATAGGTGACAATCATTACAGTGCTTGCATATTGAATCAGAAGGAGATATAGATGGACAGAAAAGAAAAGCTTTTGGAGAATTATGCGGAACTGATTCTGAAAAGAGGAGTAGGAATTCGGGAAGGGCAGATTCTGGTGGTGGAAGAGACTTCAGTAACTGCCATTGAATTTTTGAGAATCCTGGCAAGAAAGGCTTATGCGCTGGGGGCCAAGGATGTTATCATTCATTTTGCCGATCAGCAGCTTACAAAAATCAGACTGGAAAACGCGTCTGTTGAAGCATTGTCCGAAGTGCCTGACTGGTGGGTGGATTCCAGAACCTTTTATGCTGATAAAGATGCGTGCTTTCTGCGGCTTAACAACGACTCACCTGACGGCCTGAAAGATATAGCGGAAAACAGGCTAACCCTTTGGAAGAGTGCTATTTCAGAGCCACTGAAAGATTTGGGATTTATTAAGAAGGACAATCGTGTAAAATGGAGTGCTTCTGCTGTAGCAGGCAAAGAATGGGCCGTAAAAGTTTTTCCGCAGAAGTCGGAGGAGGCGGCCCTGGAGGCCCTTTGGGAAGCGATTTTTAAGAGCTGTTATGTAACCGGAGAAAGCAGTACAGAGGGATGGGATCAACATATTGCAGAAATGCGGGAAAATGTGGATCGAATCAATGCGCTGCAGGTGCGAAAACTGCATTTTACCAACAGTCTTGGAACAGATTTAACTATGGAACTCTGTGATGATGCTGTATTTACAGGGGGTATCTGTCATTGTCCTGAGCCGGACGGAGAATTGTTTGCGCCTAATATACCGACAGAAGAAATTCTGTCAACACCACATAAGCGGAAAGTCAATGGTGTTGTTTATAGTTCTATGCCCTTTGTTCATGCCGGAAATATTATTGACGGCATGAAGCTGGTATTTCAAGACGGTCAGGTGGTGGAATACAGTGCAGAGACAGGAGAGGATGTCCTGAAAGGCATCCTGGAGACGGATGAGGGCGCAAAGTATTTAGGTGAGGTTGCCCTGGTGCCTTACGACTCTCCGATCAACCAGATGGGAATTTTGTTCTACAATACTTTGTTTGATGAAAACGCATCCTGCCATCTGGCACTGGGTGCAGGATATTCTGATATGATTCTGGGAGAGGACCGAAGTATAGAAGCTTTAGAGGAAAAAGGACTGAATACATCTGCGATTCATGTAGATTTTATGTTTGGTACAGCCGATTTGAACTGTACCGTTACTGGTGAAGACGGAAGAGAAACAGAGATTTTCCGCGACGGTAAATTCTGTATTTGGTAGAAAATTTATTGACCTATGACATTTTGTCGTAGACTATTTGACACATAATAATCAATCGAACGAAAATGAAACGGGGCTGAGAAGTATGATATCAGTCTCGTTTCTCTTTTATGTATGGCCTTCCAGACTATCCAAACAAAAAGTTATAGATTCAGAAAAATAATTTGACATTATAGATGCAATTCGTTAAAATATAAAGTGAAGAGAAATGGGAGGACGCCAATGCAAGCAACATTGAAAGAACTTTTAAAAAGTAAGAAGAATTTTGTTTTTGTCGGAGAAGCAGGATGCGGAAAAAGTGAAATTGCCATCAACTTTGCTGTGGAAATTGCAAAGCTTACCGACAGGCAAGTGCATTTTTTCGATATGGATCAGACGAAACCTCTGTTTCGTTCCAGAGATGTCAGAGCTATGCTTGAACAGAAGGGCGTTATCTTTCACTATGAAGATCAGTTCTTTGATGCACCGACACTAGTCGGCGGTGTGCGGGAACATCTTTTGAATGAAGATGCAATTGTGATCATGGACGTAGGGGGAGATCATCTGGGCTCCAGACTGATCGGCGGTTTTTCTGCGCTGCTGAACCGCAGAAACACACAGAATTTCTTTGTTATCAATGCTTATCGGCCATGGTCCAGAGAACTGGTTGCCATTGATGGTACTATGGCAAGAGTTCTTGGGATGGCACACATTGATCTGAAGAATATTTCATTGATGAGTAACCCTAATCTGGGTATCAGTACAACAGCAGAAGAGGTTCTCTCCGGAAATCAGAGACTGAAGGACATGATTGAAGAATTTCTTCCGGTAGAGTATCTTTGTGTACAGGAAAATCTTTATCCTGACGTTTCGGGAAAAACAGATACTGCACTTCTTCCCATCAGGCTCTACCTGACTTACGAATGGAGTGAAAACTTCTAGAAACCATTATTGTCAAGAAACCCAAAACAAGCGATGTTTCTGAGGGTTATTGAATACGGGCTTGCGGAGATGTTTCCTTCCGCGCCGGTCATACCAATTAGGAGGTAATTAATATGGCAAAAGGAAAAGTTGAAATTCGAGCAGAAAGCTGCAAAAGCTGCGGCTATTGTGTGATGTACTGCCCTAAGAAAGTACTTGCTATCGGCGAGAAAGTAAATTCTAAGGGATATCAGTACGTTGTAGACGCAAATCCGGATGAATGTATCGGCTGCGCATCATGCGGCGTTGTATGTCCGGAAGCAGCGATTGAAGTTTATAGGGAGGTTTAACGATGGCAAGAGTATTTATGAAAGGCTGTGAAGCAATTGCTGAAGCAGCTGTAAGAGCAGGCTGCAGATTCTTTGCCGGATATCCGATTACTCCGCAGAATGAGATTCCTGAGTATTTTGCCAGGAGAATGCCGGAAGTAGACGGAGTTTTTGTACAGGGCGAAAGTGAAATCGCGTCTGTAAATATGCTTTATGGAGCTGTACAGACAGGAACCAGATCCATGAGTTCTTCATCCAGTACAGGTATCAGCCTTTACAGCGAAGGCGTTTCTTACTGCGCAGCAGCACGTTTACCGATTGTATATGTAAATGTAGGAAGAGGCGGCCCTGGAATCGGTGCAATTCAGCCGGCTCAGCAGGATTATCTGCAGGCTACAAAGGCTTCCGGCAACGGTGGTTTCCAGATGATTGTTCTGTCACCGTCAACTGTTCAGGAAGCAGTAGATATGACTTATGAAGCATTTGATCTTGCGGCAAGAGACAATAATCCGGTTCTGATTCTGACAGACGGTGTTCTGGGAACCATGATGGAACCTGTAGAACTGCCAGAAATGAAGAGTGCAGAAGAAGTTGCCGAGATGAAAGCTGCGCGTAAGGCTATTTCTGCCGTAGGTCATATGCCGGATGAGCAGGTTAGAATTCTGCCTGGCGGAATCGGAGACGGATGGGAGAAGACCAACATCGAAACCGCAAAATTATATACAACATGGGATAAAGATATCAGAGTAGAAGAGATCATGACCGATGATGCCGAAATTATTCTGACTGCATATGGTATTTCTGCCCGTATCTGCAGAGTTGCAGTGAAGAAGCTGAGAGAAGAAGGTATTAAGGCAGGTATGATCAGACCAATCACGATTTCTCCATTCCCTTATCAGTCCTTTGAAAACCTTGACTATGACAGAGTAAAGGGTATTCTGGATGTTGAAATGTCAATTCCTGCCCAGATGAGATGGGACGTTGATCATGCTGTTCACGGCAGATGCCCGATTAAGGAATGCCTGAGATCCGGTGGTCAGATTATGACGCTGGGACAGGTAATGGATACAGCTCGCGAGCTGGCAAAGGAGGTATTATAATGGCAATGGAAAAAGTGTATAAGAGAACCATTGGTATCAAACCTGACTTCGTAAACGGCTTTTGCCCAGGCTGTATGCACGGTACTGTACATAAGTTAATCGGCGAAGTTGTGGAAGAGTTAGGCATGCTGGATAAATTAGTACGCTGTGAGGGCGTCGGCTGCTGCGGACTGGGTCAGTTGTATGTGACCCATGACCTGAATATTTCTGCTCACGGAAGAGCTTGTGCAGTTGCAACAGGTCTGAAACGTTCTAATCCTGAATCTCTGGTTTATACTTATCAGGGAGATGGTGACCTGGCTTCCATCGGTCTTGGCGAAACTGTTTCCGCTGCCAACAGAGGTGAAAATATCACTGTAATTTTTATCAACAATGGTATTTACGGTATGACAGGCGGACAGATGGCTCCGACCAGTCTGCCAGGCCAAATT
>CABSEO010000004.1 GCA_902476665.1 uncultured Emergencia sp. | reverse complement strand
AAAGCAGTTAAGGCCTATTTTCTGAAATACCAATGGCCGGGCAATGTGCGGGAACTGGAAAATCTTATTGAAGCTGCAGTACTTATGTGCAGCGGAACCGGAATGCTCAGAATTTCCGACTTGTTTTAATTTCGGAAAACATAATTATATATCCCTGAAACAAATCATGACGGAACCGGATGAAGGCTTCCGTCATGTTGCCGTTTTCTTTTCAAAAATGATCCCCTATAGATCAAGTGGGTTAACCAGAACTGTCTGTTTTATTAAAAATGAGTATAAAGATTCGGGGAGAATGGCAGGTCTTAAAATCAGATTCATCTATTTTTTGTATTTATTTAACCAAAATAGCTTTAAAATGCGAAAACAAGTATAAACATTTATACTTAAAATCAAGTGTTTTTAAGTCTCTGGTTAACGAATTCTCATATTTATACTCAATCCGGTACTTTTTTTGGATTCTGGTTAATAGCAAATCCATGAAGATTCTGTTGCTAAGGTATCTGCTTTATGACGCCTGCTTTTTCCTTTTATACGGGTAAATTTCTTCAGCCTGCAAACTTTACAAACATTTTACATTTAACATATGGTATTTAACTGCATATTATAGTAGACTTTAGAGGAGTGGAGGAAATTGAAGTATGATTTATTTTGTGGAAGACGACAATAGTATCAGAGAACTTGTATTATATACTTTAAATAATGCAGGCTATGATGCAAAGGGCTTTGAACGGCCGTCTCTGTTCTGGGAAGCTGTGAACAAAGAGGTTCCGCGGTTGATTTTGCTGGATATCATGCTGCCTGAAGAGGATGGACTACAGATTCTGAAAAAACTCCGGTCCTCCAGCAGAACCCAAAAGGTTCCGATTATGATGCTCACTGCAAAAGGTACTGAGTATGATAAAGTGATCGGCCTGGACTATGGAGCAGATGATTATCTTCCTAAACCCTTCGGCATGATGGAACTTATTGCAAGGGTGAAGGCGCTGCTGCGGCGGGCAGAAGTGGTAGACGGAGAGAAAGAATATACTGTCGGAGGGTTTTTTGTTGCTCCGGCAAAACACATTGTAAAAGCAGATGGTCAGCCTATTACGCTGACCTTGAAGGAATTTGAAATGTTGACGCTGTTAGTGGAAAATCAGGGAATTGTCTTCACCCGTGATCAGCTTCTGACTAAGATTTGGGGCTATGCTTTTGATGGAGAAAGCCGGACGGTTGATGTCCATATCCGTTCTCTCCGGCAGAAGCTGGGCGCCTGCGGAAAACTGATAGAAACTGTACGTGGCATTGGATATAAAATTGGAGAAGATAAAGCATGAGACAGCGGATTTTTAAGGGGAGCTTTCTAGTTGCCATCTGTGTATGGGTAGCCTGTCTCTCCCTGATTCTGGGCGCACTGTACGCTCAGTTCAGCAAAGCTTACACCGATGAGCTTAAAAATGAGGCTTATCTGGCAGGCTACGGAGTGGAGCAAAGTGGAAAAGCTTATTTTAACGATTTACAGCTTTCCCATGATTTCAGAATTACGTGGATTGCTCAAGACGGGACCGTGATTTGGGATTCGGTGATCACTGATGAAAGCCTGGAAAATCACGGCAGCAGGCCTGAGGTGAAAGAAGCTCTGGAAACAGGTTATGGAGAAGATTCCAGATATTCAAAGACTTTAGCGGAAAAAACCATGTACTGTGCGTTGCGTCTTGAGGACGGCACTGTGCTCAGGGTTTCCAGAGATCAGTTCACTATATTTACACTGGTATTGAATATGATTCAGCCTTTGCTGGTTGTACTGCTTCTGGCAGTGGTTCTGGCTTTTGCTCTGGCGGCAAGGACTGCAAGGAAGATTGTGGAGCCAATTAACCGTATCGATCTGGAGCATGTGCGTAAAACAGTAGGGTATGAAGAAGTGCAGCCACTGATTGACAAGATTGCGGAACAGAAGAAGGCTCTGGATCAAAGAATCAGCAGGCTTCAGGTGGATGTGGATGAGAAGACAAGAGAAGCAGACTTTCGAAAGGAATTTACGGCTAACGTGTCTCATGAATTAAAGACGCCGCTGACTTCTATTTCAGGATTTGCTGAAATTATTAAAAACGGACTGGTCAAAGAAGAAGATATTCCTCGTTTTGCAGGCAGAATCTATGATGAGGCACAGAGGCTGGTGTGTCTGGTGGAAGATATCATCAAGCTTTCACAGCTTGATGAAAAGCAAGTGGCAGCAAAAAAGGAGCGGCTGGACCTTTATGTTGCCTGTGAGGAAGTACTGAGTACGCTGGAATCAGCGGCAGAATCCAAGAATTTGACCGTTCACCTTGACGGTAAACATATTTATGTGCAGGCTGTACAACAAATTTTAGGAGAAATTATTTACAACCTATGTGATAATGCGATAAAATATAATCGGGATCACGGAACGGTCACGGTCACCGTCTTTGAGGAGGATGGAAGACCAGCCGTTAGTGTAGCGGATACAGGCATTGGAATTCCCAAAGAGGATCTGGATCGGGTCTTTGAACGATTTTTCAGAGTCAACAAGAGCCATTCCAAGGAAATCGGCGGTACAGGCCTGGGTCTTTCCATTGTAAAGCACGGTGCTGCCTACCATAATGCAAAAATACGTATGGATAGCAGACTGGGCGAAGGAACGGAAATAACGATTATCTTTTAATTGCAGCAATTTATAAAAAAGAGAGGAATTTACGTACATGGACATTTTTTCATTTATCACGCTTTTCGGCGGGCTGGCGCTATTCCTTTACGGAATGAGTCTGATGTCACAGGGGCTGGAAAAGCTGGCGGGAGGTAAACTGGAGGGAATTCTGAAAAAGATGACATCCAATCCTGTCAAAAGTTTGTTTTTAGGCATTGGTATTACCGCAGTGATTCAGAGCTCGTCTGCAGTCACTGTCATGCTGGTGGGGCTTGTAAACTCTGGAATTATGCAGCTTTCCGGAACGGTAGGCGTGATTATGGGATCAAATATCGGAACCACTGTGACTGCCTGGATTCTGAGTCTGATTGGAATTGAAAGCGATAATGTCTGGGTCAAGCTTTTGAAACCAGATTCATTTTCGCCGATTCTTGCTCTGATAGGCGTTATTCTGATGATGAGTGCCAAAACAAGCAGAAAGAAAGATATTGGAAGCATTCTGGTTGGATTTGCAGTGTTAATGTACGGTATGAATTTTATGAGCGACTCTGTGAGTCCTCTGGCAGATTCTCCGGAGTTCACCTCCATGCTGACCGCATTCAGCAATCCGATTTTGGGCATATTTACAGGACTGGCCTTGACTGCGATTATTCAGAGCTCATCTGCATCAGTGGGAATTCTGCAGGCGCTTTCTCTGACGGGAAGTATTTCCTATGGTATGGCGATTCCGATCATCATGGGGCAGAATATCGGAACCTGCGTCACTGCGTTGATTTCCAGTATTGGTGTAAGCAAGAATGCAAAGCGTGTTGCTGTTATTCATATTTCGTTTAATATTCTGGGTACTGCAGTTTTTATGATATTCTATATGATTGCATTTTATGGTTTCAAACTGTCTTTTGTGGAAGAGGCCATCAATCCTGTAAGCATTGCTGTAGTGCATAGTGTCTTTAATATTACCACGACGCTGCTCCTGCTTCCGTTTTCAAAACAGCTGGTTAAAATTGCAGAAGGAACTATCAAGACTGAGCCTGAACAGGAAGTGGCATTTCTGGACGAAAGACTGCTCAACACCCCTTCTATTGCAGTTGCTGAATGTACACAGATTGCAGTAGAAATGGGTCATATTTCCAAGGAATCTATCCTTGATGCTATGGAAATTCTGTTTCACTATGATGAGAAAAAAGCTGAAAAGGTGAAAGAACTGGAAAGCAAAGTGGATATTTATGAGGACCGTATTGGTTCTTATCTTGTGAAGCTGTCCGCTTACGATATTTCTGACAGCGACAGCAAACAGATTTCCAAGATGCTTCAGTGTATCGGGGATTTTGAGCGTATCAGTGACCATGCTGTCAATGTTATGGAGGCAGCCAGAGAACTTCATGATAAAAAACTGGACCTTTCAAAGGAAGGTCGTCATGAACTGAAGACTGCTACTGCGGCGATCAGAGAGATTCTGGATCTGGCTGTGAAAAGCTTTGATGAGGATGATCTGGAAACCGCCTACCATGTTGAACCTCTGGAGGAAGTGATGGACAACCTGGTGGAAGAAATCCGCCGAAACCATATTAATCGGCTTCAGGCAGGAGAATGTACTATTCAGCAGGGATTTGTGCTTTCTGATATTCTTACCAACTATGAGAGGGTTTCTGATCATTGCTCCAATATCGGTGTTGCCGTTATTGAACTGGCCAATAAGGATTCATTCGATGCTCACGAATATCTGGACAGGCTGAAGACCATGGAAGATCCTGCTTTTAAAGAGGCATTCAAGTCCTATCGCAAGAAGTATGCAATTTGACGGAAAAATTTGTATTTGGATTGAAAATTTTTCAAAAATTGTATATAATGTTGGCATGTATTTGCGTTGTTTTGTAAATGCTATAAGAGAGAACGAAACAGGGACAACAAATTTTATAGAAAAGGAGTATGGATATGGCAAGTGAAGTAGGAATCGACCTTGGGACTGCAAATGTCCTAGTGTATATAAAGAATAAAGGCATTGTGCTTAATGAACCTTCTGTGGTGGCAATCAATAAGGATACGGATGATATTCTGGCAGTAGGGGAAGAAGCCAGACAGATGCTTGGCAGAACACCGGCAAACATTATTGCGGTGCGGCCTTTGCGTGATGGTGTAATTTCTGATTATGATATTACAGAGAGAATGCTTAAGTATTTTATTAAGAAGACCTGCGGCAGCGGCAGATTTTTCAAGCCTAAAATTATGGTTTGCGTGCCAAGCGGTGTCACCGAGGTAGAAAAGAGAGCAGTCAGAGAAGCTGCTACCCAGGCAGGTGGAAAGGATGTCTATCTTATGGAAGAGCCGGTAGCTGCTGCTATCGGTGCGGGCATCGATATCTCTCAGCCGGATGGAGTGATGGTCATTGACATCGGTGGAGGAACTACTGATATCGCGGTTATTTCGCTGGGCGGTATTGTGGCCAGCACCTCTGTAAAGATGGCTGGTGATAAGTTTGATGATGCGATCATCAAGTACATGAGAAAAGTACACAAGCTGTATATCGGAGAGAGAACCGGAGAAGAAATCAAGAAAACTATCGGAACTGCATATCCGAGAGAAGAAAATATGACAATGGAGTGCAGGGGACGGGATCTGGTAACCGGCCTTCCTAAGACCGTAGAAGTCAGCTCTGAAGAGATTATGGAGGCATTGGAAGAGCCTCTGCACACTATCTGTGAGGCTGCTCACGGCGTTCTGGAACAGACGCCTCCTGAACTTGCCGCAGATATCAGTAATTCCGGTATTGTGATTACCGGAGGTGGCGCTCTGCTTTATGGTATAGATAAGCGAATTGAAGAAAGAACGGGAATTCATGTAAGGATTGCAGATGATCCGACTTCCTGTGTCGCTATCGGTACCGGTAAGGCACTCAATGAGCTGGAATCGCTGGAAGGGAATTCCCTCAACAGAAGAGCTCCATATTTATAAGATCTGACCCAAGAGAGCGAGCAAAATGCAGCCCGATTGGCAAGATTATTTATCATATGATAATGCTTCAGATAAGTGGATTTTTGTTTTATGGCAGAAATCCGCTTTTGTTTCATGGACAGACAAAACCTTTTCACTTTCTGCATTATTTGGCAGCCGCAACAATATATCACATGGCTTAGCGGCGAAGGTGGGAGAATATCAGGCAATAGATGTGAACAGCAGGTTCTGACGGCGGATTCTTTACACCTGGCATATAAGCAGATATTATAGTTATATCAGTATTTACGGATAATATGGAGTATTTATGAAATTAGAACTGATTGCCACTGCCACATTTGGGCTTGAGGCGGTGGTTAAAAGAGAAATACAGAATCTGGGGTATAAGATTCTCAAGTCTGAGGATGCGAAAATTACTTATCTGGGTGACGAAAGGGCAATTGTCAGAAGCAATTTATGGCTGAGATCAGCGGATCGGGTGCTTCTGAAGATGGGAGAATTCAAAGCGCAGGAGTTCGAAGAGCTGTTTCAGCAGACAAAAGCCATCGCCTGGGAGGAACTGATTCCGCCCGACGGGAAATTCACTGTGACAGGAACTTCTGTAAAATCTAAGCTGCACAGTGTTCCGGCATGTCAGAGCATTGTTAAAAAAGCTATTGTGGAACGGCTGCATGAATATTATTGTATAGACCACTTTGAAGAAACAGGGGCTGCCTATACGGTGAAGGTGACTCTTCTGAAAGATAATGTAACGGTCACTGTGGATACCAGCGGTGCGGGTCTGCATAAGCGTGGATACCGGGTATGTGACGTAGCGGCACCTATCAAGGAAACGCTGGCAGCAGCCATGGTGCAGCTTTCCTTCTGGAAAGAGGGACGGCTATTGATGGATCCGTGCTGCGGTTCAGGAACCATTCCTATCGAGGCCGCCATGATAGGTCGCAATATTGCGCCGGGACTGAATCGGGTCTTTGCTTCTGAGGAATGGGAGCTGATTCCCAAGTCTTTATGGAAGGAAGAAAGAAAAAAAGCCTTTGAATCGGTCAATTACGATGCGGATCTGTCTATTTTTGCTTTTGACGTGGATCCTAAGGCTATTGAAGCGGCTGAAGAAAATGCCATTGAGGCGGGAGTGGATGACTGTATTGTATTCAAACGAATGAATATGAGCAGAATACAGGCCAAAGAGCCCGGTGGAATCATTATCACCAATCCGCCTTATGGGGAGCGTATCGGAGAAAAACAGCAGATAGAAAATATTTATCGGAAATACAAAGAGTTTTTTGCAGAGAATCCGACATGGTCTCTGTTTATGGTAACCACAGATAAAAATGTTGAAGAAAAGATCATGGGACGGCCTGCAGATCGCCGCAGAAAGCTTTATAATGGACGCCTGGAGGTGTGCTATTATCAGTTTCATGGAAAGAAGGCATAAAGAAGCATGCAGATTCATGTAGATAAAAACATCAGAACGCCAATCTACTGGCAGATTGCTGATCAGGTGAAGGAACTGATTCTGAGCGGTCAGCTGTCAGATGGAGCAGTACTGCCTTCGGAACGCGCTCTTTCGCAGCTCCTAGGTGTGCATCGAAACACAGTGATTAAAGCGTATTCTAATCTCAAAGATCAGGAACTGGTGGAGTCGGTGCGGGGTGTTGGTTATCGGGTTACTTACCGGAGCCGGGATTTTTATGAACCTGACGTGAGGAAAAAAGTAAACTGGAGTGTGGTGCTGAAAGATGAATATCAGGATATGGAACGCACCTTTGACGACATTTTTCTTCGTTTTACCGAAGCAAATAATATTTCCTTTTCCACAGGAATGCCTCCTGCCGTGTATGGGGAGGAAAATCTGGGAGCAGATCTGGCGGCCATTCTTAATGAGCAGGGAAGAAGAGGATCGTTTTTGACCCCTTATCAGGGAGATCTTACGCTGCGGCGGCAGGTGCTTTCTTATTTGAGGACCAAGGGAATTAAAGCGGGACTCAGTCAGGTGCAGATTTTGTCTGAAACCAATCAGGCTTTGGATTTTATTATCACCGCCATGCTGAAAGAAGGAGACAAGGTTATTATCGAAGAGCCCGTTTCTCCGGATGTGTATCGAGTTATTGAGCTGGCCGGATGCAAAGCTGTCACTGTACCTGTAGACCATGACGGCATGATCTGTGAAAATCTGGAGGCTCTTATTGAGACACACCGCCCTAAGTTTATTTATGTAAGTTCCAGTTACCATGATCCTACGGGCAACATTCTGTCTGTAGAACGCAGACAGAAGATTCTGGAACTTTCCAACCGTTATCGACTTCCGGTCATCGAAGAGGATGCGGCATCTGAGCTTTCTTTTGAGAGTATGACAAAGCCGACTCTTAAATCTATGGACCGCAGTGAAAATGTGATTTACATCTACTCTTTTTCGCTAACTTTCATTCCGGGACTTTCTATGGCGTTTGTTGTAGGTCCGGACAAGCTGATCAAAGCCCTCAGCTATCTGGTTTCTATTCGTATTATGTCTCTTGACTGGATGACACAGAAACTGCTGGCCAGATATATCATCGAAGGGAAGTATTATGAGAATGCCAGAAGAATTACCGCGCTGAACAGGAAAAAAAGAAACCTGATGTGCAGTTATCTGGACAGACTGGTACCCTTGGGGCTGAGTTATGAAAAGCCCAGGGGTGGTGTATACATATGGTGCAGACTGCCAGAAAAGGTGGACAGCAAGATGGTAGTGACTGCCTGCGCAAAGAAGGGGATTTCTGTGATTCCTGGAGAGATTTTTTATCCGGATCGCAATGGAGGCCAGAATTATATCAGGTTGAATTATTCTTTTGAAAATGAGTCAAGGATTAAACTGGGGATGGAGAATTTTGTGGAAATCATAGAGACACTGGTATCGGACAAGAGGCATACTTTACTGAAAACCGCGGAATAACGCGGTTTTTCTGGTATTTTGATGAAATATTTACCGAAAACTGGTACATAAAAAAAATGAAGTACTGGTACTTTAATTTTTTGACAAATATAGTATGATTTCAGTATAGAGAGTTAAACTATTTAAATGAATGAAAAATCATCACGAATTCTAAAGAGAAAAGGAGACTAAAGCTATGGCAGTAAATTTAAAAGGAAGAAGCTTTTTAACACTCATGGATTTCACACCGGAAGAAATCAGATATATGTTAGATCTGGCTCATGACCTGAAGGCCAAGAAAAGAGCAGGTATCTGCAATCAGATTCTGAAAGGTAAGAACATCGTGCTGTTGTTCGAAAAGACTTCCACAAGAACAAGATGCGCTTTTGAAGTAGCAGCTATGGATGAAGGCGCTGGTGTAACATTCCTGGATTCCGGAAGCTCCCAGATGGGCAAGAAAGAAACTATGGAAGATACTGCTAAGGTACTGGGCAGATTCTATGACGGTATTGAATACAGAGGATTTGATCAGGAAGTTGTTGAAGGTCTTGCAAAATATGCAGGCGTTCCTGTATGGAACGGTCTGACTGACGTTGATCATCCAACTCAGATTCTGGCTGACCTGATGACTATCGAAGAACACTGTGCAAAACCGCTGAACAGAGTTAAGGTTGTATTCTCCGGAGATATCAGAAACAACATGTCCTATGCTTGGATGTACGGATGTGCAAAGATGGGTATGCACTATGTTGCATATGGTCCTGATGAACTGAAAGCTGAGCTGAATCAGGATGTTATCGCAAAGGTACAGGAAGTTGCTAAAGAAACAGGCGCAACAATTGAAATCTCTTCCGATCCTGCTTGCCTGAAGGGTGCAGATGTAATCTACGCTGACGTATGGGCTTCCATGGGTGAAGAAGCAGAAATTCCTGAAAGAGTTAGACTGCTGACTCCATTCAAGGTAACAGAAGAACTGATGGCTTCAACTGAAAATCCTGACTGCTTATTCATGCACTGCCTGCCATCCTTCCATGACTTTGAAACAACTATGGCTAAGACTCAGAAGGAAGCCGGCTATGACATTCGCGAGGTGACTGACGAAGTATTCAGAAGCAAGAACTCCGTTGTATTCGACGAAGCTGAAAACAGAATGCACACAATCAAAGCTGTTATCGTAGCTACCATCGCTTAATTTATGACTCAGACGCCGCGGTCTGAAATCCGCGGCGTTGGATTTACTCATCATGAACCAATAGGGTTCACAGTAAAGGCGAGGAGAAAATTATGAAACCTGGAATCCATAATTATTCTGAAATAGGAAAATTAAATAAAGTGCTTCTTCACAGAATCGGTGAAGAAGTAGAAGGTCTGGTTCCTGACAACTTCGAAAGGCTGTTGTTTGACGACATTCCTTTCCTGAAGGTGGCACAGCAGGAGCACGACAGATTTGCCGAAGTCCTGAGAGAAAACGGTGTAGAAGTAATCTACTATGTTGATGAAACTGCCAAGGCATTGAAGGACAAGGTTGTAAAAGAAGAGTTTTTAAATAAATTCTTAGATGAAAGCAATCTTAATTCAATTGGTGTTAGAGAGGCGATTTATGATTATCTGATCAACATGGACGAAAAATCCATGGTGACAAAACTGATCGCCGGTATCAAGAGAGATGAAATTCAGGTGGAGAGCAAGTCTCTGGCTGACTTCATTTCTTCTTCTTATCCGTTCTACATGGATCCGATGCCGAACCTGTATTTCACCAGAGACCCTGGTGCATGTGTAGGAAACGGCCTCAATATCCATCACATGAGCACTACTACAAGAAGAAGAGAAGCCCTGCTTCTGAAATATATGTTCCTTCATAATAAGGATTTTGCACCGGAAGGTTCACAGATCTGGTATGACTACGATCATGAATATTCCATTGAAGGCGGAGATGTGCTGGTGCTTAATGCAGAAACCGTTGCAATCGGTCTCAGCGAAAGAACCACAGCGCCTGCTATTGAAAGATTTGCAGAGAACATGCTGAACAAGTCCACTTTCAAGAGAGTGCTGGTATTCGATATTCCAAAGAGAAGAGCTTTCATGCATCTGGATACCGTATTCACTATGGTTGACTATGACAAGTTTACCATTCATCCTGAAATCGAAGGACCGCTTCAGTTGTTTGAAATCACCCTGGGCAAAGATGGTAAAGCAAACTTCAAATCTGTAACAGACTCCCTTGATCATATTCTGAGCAAGGTTCTGAATCTGCCTGCAGTAGACTTAATCCGCTGTGGTGGAAACGATTTGATGGCTGCGCAGAGAGAACAGTGGAACGACGGCTCCAACACTCTGTGTATTGCTCCGGGAACTGTAGTAACTTATGAAAGAAACTATGTGACTAACGATTTACTGGATAAGAGAGGCGTTAAGGTTCTGACCATTCCAAGTGCAGAGCTGTCCAGAGGAAGAGGCGGCCCTAGATGTATGTCTTGCCCTGTAAATCGTGACGATTTATAATTAGGAGATAAAGATTATGGCAGAAAAAATTGTAATTGCTTTAGGCGGAAACGCATTGCAGTCCGGAAAATCTGAGCCGACTGCAGAAGCTCAGTTAGAAGTTGTAAAAAAGACTTGTCAGTATATTGCTGAAATCAGCTGCAAAGGATATGAAATCGGTCTGGTTCACGGAAACGGTCCGCAGGTAGGAAGAATTCTGCTGGCTTCTGAAACAGCTAAAGATGTGACTCCTGCAATGCCATTTGACGTTTGTGGTGCAATGTCCCAGGGTTATATCGGATATCATCTGCAGCAGGCTCTGAAATATGCTCTGAGCAAAAAAGGCAGAAACATTCCTGTTCTGACTGTAGCTACTCAGATGGTAGTGGAAAAGAGCGACAAAGCTTTCCAGAACCCTACAAAGCCGATTGGACCTTTCTATTCTGAAGAAGAAGCCAGAGCTCTGGAAACAGAAAAGGGCTATACTATGAAAGAAGATGCAGGAAGAGGCTGGAGAAGAGTAGTTGCTTCCCCACTTCCTAGAAAGATCGTGGAAATCGATGCAGTTAAAAAACTGTGGGATACTTCCATCGTAATTTCATGCGGAGGCGGCGGTATTCCTGTTATCGAAAATGCTGACGGTTCCATGGAAGGTGTGGCAGCTGTTATCGATAAGGACTTTGCAGCTGAACTGCTTGCTGAACAGGTAAAGGCTGACGTTCTGATGATCCTGACAGAAGTTGAAAAAGTTGCAGTAAACTTCAACAAGCCTGATCAGAGAGATTTAGACACTCTGAATCTGGAAGATGCAGTGAAGTATATTGAAGAAGGTCAGTTTGCTCCTGGAAGCATGCTGCCGAAGGTAGAAGCTGCAATGAAGTTTGTCAGAGCTTATCCGAACAAGAAAGCGATTATCACATCTCTGGATAAAGCTATCGATGCTTTGGAAGGAAAAACTGGTACAGTGATTACTTTCGCTTAATCTATTTGAACGAAATATTGTGTAAATGCCATGCGGCCGCCCCAAAGGGCGGCCGCTTTGCTGTCTGAAAATGTAAAAGTGTTGTATGTATAAGGAAGAGAATGGCTTCTTGAAGCTGATCTAAAATTAAAGCTTTATATACCCTTACTATTCCACAAAAGAACCACCTTTAAAGATCTGTTTTGGTAGAGCTTTCTGTGCTTCAGGAATTCCCTCCAGATTCTGCTTCTGGATGGCTCTGATCTTCAGCGGCAGGGAGAAGAGATTGATGAAACCTTCTGCATCGCTCTGATCATAGACTTCATCAGCACTGAAAGTAGCAAATTCCTCGTTATATAAAGAATAAGGAGATTTACTTGCTACCGGCCACGCTGTACCTTTATACAGCTTCATTTTTACAGTACCAGTTACAAGCGTCTGTGTCTCATCTACGAATGCGGAAATTGCTTTGCGCAGAGGAGTAAACCAGAGACCATCGTAAACCAGCTGTGCAAACTTCTGAGATACAATATTCCTGTACTGAAGCGTATCTCTGTCAAGGATCAGTTTTTCCAGATCTTTGTGTGCGGCAAAAAGGATGGTGCCGCCCGGAGTCTCATATACACCTCTGGATTTCATACCTACCAGACGGTTTTCAATAATATCGATGGTTCCTACACCATTTTCGCTGCCTAACTTATTTAAGGCGGTCAGCAGTTCAACAGGACCCATTTTTTTGCCATCAATGGCAACCGGGATACCCTTTTCAAAATCAATTTCCACATAAGTCGGTGTATCAGGTGCATCCTCCGGTGTTTTGGAAAGTACATGGATGTCAGGTTTATGTTCGTTCCATGGATTTTCCAGATTGCCGCCTTCGTGGCTGATGTGCCAGATGTTTTCATCTCTAGAATAGATCTTTTCTACAGTCTGTGAAATCGGAATGTTGTGGGCATGAGCATACTCGATACATTCTTCACGTGACTGCAGATCCCAGATTCTCCAAGGCGCAATGATTTTAATCGCAGGATTCAGCGCATGAATGGTGGATTCAAAACGAACCTGATCATTGCCTTTGCCTGTACAGCCGTGGGCAATGGTAAATGCGCCTTCTTTTTCGGCAATCTCTACGATTTTCTTGGCCTGCAGCGGTCTTGCCATAGATGTTCCCAGCAGGTAGTCATTTTCATAAATTGCGTCAGCTTTCAGAGTCGGATAAATATAATCGGTAATAAATTCTTCACGAATATCAAGAATATATGCTTTATCTGCTCCTGTTGCATAAGCTTTCTTTTCAATTGCATCAAAATCTTCTTTCTGCCCTGTGTTGCAGCATACTGCAATCACTTCACAGTCATAGTTTTCTTTCAGCCATGCAATAATGATGGATGTGTCCAGGCCGCCAGAGTAGGCCAGTACGATTTTTTCCTTAGCCATTGTTCTTTCCCTCCGAATATATAAATATTTATTATTTTGAATAAAAATCAATCAATGAATGTAATATACCACATTTCTGGGATAAAATCAAGGCATTATTACATAAAAATAAGAAAAAGTGAAAAAATATAATTTCTTCTTGCATGTTTATAATTTTAGTAGTATACTGCAAACTTAGAGTAATCAGGGAAAGGAGCAAACATGAAAGGAATTCTATATTTAGAAGATGGCACTGTATATAAAGGAAAAGGATTTGGATTTGAGGGCACCAGAGTGGGCGAACTGGTATTCAACACAGCCATGACAGGGTATCAGAAGATGTTAACAGATCCTTCCTATAAGGAACAGATTATTACTGTAACGTATCCTTTGCTGGGCAATTATGGGATCAACGAGACGGATTACGAATCCCAGCAGATTCATGCCTTTGGTGTTGTAGCAGCAGATGTCTGCTTTACGCCAAGTAACTGGAGGTCCGTAATGAATATCGATCAATGGCTGAAAGAACAGAAGGTGCCTGGGATTTATGGTGTGGACACCAGAGAAATTACTCGAAAATTAAGGGAGTCAGGAAATCAGAAATGCGTTATTTCCACAGAACAGCTGTCACTGCAGGCACTTAAAAAAATCTGTGAAGATGTGGAACTTAGAGGAGATCAGATGAAAGATGCAGGGGTACAGAAGGTAGAACACTGGAAGAACCCGGAAGAAAAACATCGTGTGGCGGTGCTGGACTTCGGAGTAAAGAAAAGTATATTACAGGCGCTTTATGATAGAGGATGCAGTTTGACCCTTTACCCTTACGGGACAAAAGCCAGAATCATATTGGAAGAAAAGCCGGATGGTGTGTTTCTGACCAACGGTCCGGGCAATCCCGAAGATGCAAAAGAAGCAGTTGCTATTATTGAAAAGCTGATTACTAACAGTAATTATGGGCCTGATCAGATGCCGATTTTTGGGATTTGTATGGGACATCAGCTCATTGCGCTGGCTCAGGGCGGTAGTACCTACAAATTGAAATACGGTCACAGGGGCTGCAATCACGGAGTGTTTGATAAAGATAACGGCAGAAGCTACATAACCTCCCAGAATCATGGATTTGCAGTAAAAGCTGAGAGTATAATATTGAAAGGTCTGGAAGTGACACATTTAAACCTGAATGACGGGACTGTGGAGGGAATGCGGCATTTGAACAAGCCTGTATTTTCAGTGCAGTTTCATCCAGAATCAAATCCGGGTCCCGATGATACCGGTTATCTGTTCGATAAATTCATATCTTTAATGGAAGGAGGAACCCTGTAATGCCAAGAGATTTCACGCTAAAAAAAGTTTTGATTATTGGTTCCGGACCTATTGTGATCGGCCAGGCGGCAGAGTTTGATTATGCTGGAACTCAGTGCTGCAAGGCTGTGTCTGAAGAGGGCATAGAAACCATTTTGATTAATAGTAATCCTGCAACAATTATGACTGATAACGGTATTGCCGACAAGGTATATCTGGAGCCGATTACAGAAGAAGCTGTAACCGCAATTCTGGAGAAGGAGCGACCGGAAGGGGTTCTGGCAGGGTTTGGCGGGCAGACCGGACTGAATCTGGCCATGTCTTTGGATGAAAAAGGGATCTTTGAGAAATATGGAGTAAAACTTCTTGGAGTCAATCGGGAAAGCATTCATAAGGCTGAGGACAGAGAGGCCTTTAAGGAACTGATGCTGGAAATTGGAGAACCGATTCCAGACAGTACCATAGCCACTACTATGGAGGAATGTCGCTGCTTTGTGGATAAAATTGGCTATCCCGTCATCATTCGGCCGGCCTATACGCTTGGTGGAACTGGAGGCGGCATAGCTCATAATGATGAAGAGCTGGAACACTACTGCCGGATGGGCATGGAAAAGAGTGCCATCGGACAGATACTGCTTGAAAAATCGGTGGCAGGCTGGAAAGAAGTAGAGTATGAAGTTATTAGAGACAGCAAGGATAACTGCATTATCATCTGCTCCATGGAAAATCTGGATCCTGTGGGTGTTCATACCGGTGACAGCATTGTAGTTGCGCCGACACAGACTTTGAATGACAGTCAGTATCAGATGCTGAGAAATTCGGCACTGAAGATTATTAGAAGTCTGGAGATTGAAGGCGGATGTAATGTGCAGTTTGCACTGGATCCGGAACGGGACGAATACATCGTAATTGAAGTAAATCCCAGAGTAAGTAGATCTTCAGCGCTTGCTTCCAAGGCTGCAGGATATCCGATTGCAAAGATTGCAGCTAAAATTGCCATCGGCTATAGTCTGGATGAACTGAAAAATTATGTAACTCAAGGTTCCAGTGCCTGTTTTGAACCGGCTCTGGACTACTGTGTGGTGAAATTTCCTAAATGGCCTTTTAACAAATTCAGAACAGCTTCAAGAAAGCTGGGAACACAGATGAAAGCCACCGGTGAAATTATGGCAATTGACAGAAACTTTGAAAGTGCACTGCTGAAGGCTATTGCATCCTTGGAAGTGGAAGGCACAGGCCTCAGGATTCCTTATGTCACATCACTGAATGATGAAAAATTGATGGATAAACTGGCAGCTTGTGATGACGAACGTATTTTCTGTATTGCCGAAGCCTTCAGACGTGGACTGGCAGATGTAGAAGATATCTTCCATATGACCAGAATTGATCGCTGGTTCCTTTATAAAGTTTTCGGGATTGTGCAGATGGAAAAAACTCTGAAAAACTCTGAACCGACAGCAGAATTAATCAGGGAGGCGGAATACAGAGGTTTTACCGATGACGAGATTCTGGATCTGACCGGCCTTGACAGAGCAGTACTGCAGGACATCAGAATTTATCATGATATTTATCCGGTATATAAGGTGGTTGATACCTGTGCCGGAGAGTTCGAAGCGCTGACGCCATATTATTATTCCAGCTATGGAGGAGAAAATGAAAGCAGGAAATCACCTCATGAAAAAATACTTGTAGTGGGTTCAGGGCCGATAAGAATCGGCCAGGGAATAGAATTTGACTATAGCTGTGTACAGGGAGTCTGGGCGCTGAAAGACCTTGGGTATGAGTCCATCATTATCAATAATAATCCTGAAACTGTCAGCACTGATTTTGATACTTCGGATAAGTTGTATTTTGAACCGCTGCATACGGATGATGTGATGAATGTCATCAAGCAGGAGAGGCCGGAGGGTGTTATACTGCAGTTAGGCGGTCAGACATCGCTGAATCTTGCCGCAAAGCTTGCTGAAAGAAGTATCCGGATTCTGGGGACACAGAATAAATATATTGATCTGGCTGAGGATAGAGAAAAGTTTTCTGAACTGCTGGATCTTCTGGAGATTTCCACCCCAAAGGGCTGTGCGGTTAGAACCAGAGAAGAAGCTTTTGAAGCCGTAGAACGTCTGGGATATCCACTGGTGGTGCGCCCGTCTTTCGTTATAGGCGGAAGAGCCATGCAGGTTGTCTATAGTGATGAAGAACTGATGAAATACCTGAAAGAAGCTGTAAAGCTGTCTCATGAACATCCTGTACTGATAGATAAATATATTGAAGGAAAAGAAATAGAAGTAGATGCCGTAGCAGACGGTGAGGACGTGCTCATTCCGGGTATCATGGAACATGTGGAACGTACAGGCGTTCACTCCGGCGACAGCTGCTGTGTATACCCGCCTTACAGCCTGCCTGACGAAGTGATCGAGCAGCTGGTAGCTTATACCAAGAAGATCGCCAGAGCACTTCATATCGTGGGACTTGTCAATATTCAGTACGCATGGGATGGGGACAAGATCTACGTGATCGAAGTAAATCCGAGAGCGTCCAGAACAGTACCGATTCTCAGCAAAGTGACCAGAGTTCCCATGGTAAAGATTGCCGTAGGTGTGATGACTGGACAAAAACTGGCTGATCTGGAGGGGGGAACCGGTCTGTATCCAAGCCATAATTATTATGCGGTAAAAATTCCAGTCTTCTCGGATTCCAAACTGACAGATGTGGATGTGGCAGTAGGTCCGGAAATGAAGTCTACCGGAGAAGTGCTCGGAATTGATGAGAAGCTGGAAAAGGCAATATATAAAGGGTTTCTTGGTGCAGGAACCGATATTCCGACAGGAGGCGGCGTATTTGTTTCGCTGAAGGATCATGATAAGACTGAGGATACTGCAGAAATTATCAGTAGGTATAAGGCGCTGGGGTTTGATATTTATGCATCTCAGGGAACAGCAGACTTTCTGTCACAGCAAGGGGTAAAAGCGGAAACTGTGGCCTATGACAGGGTAATACCCATGATTGGAGAAAAAATACAGATAGTTATCAATACGCCAAAGGCTATGAATCTTATTGGTGCAGATACATTCCCAATCAGAAGACAGGCGATTGAACACGGTCTTCCTGTCATGACATGTATAGACACCGCCAAAATCTTTGCCATTGCCATCAGTTTGAAGCAGAAACACATAAAACTGGAATACAAAGAACTGAAATAGATGCATCGGTAAATTCCGATATCATTGAACGGACGAGGGGCAGCATATATGCTGTCCTTTTGTTTGTATTGTTTTCACTGGCGGATTTCGCATTGAAAACGGGGTTCCTTTCTGCTAGAATATTCCATAGGGAAAGGACTGAAAGTTATGAAAAAAACACAGAAGACAATTTTTATCGCATTCTTTGTATCCATTGCGTCACAGATAAAATTTAACTTTCTGACAGATGGTTTTATTATTGCCATGTCAGTAGTGGTTATGTCTATTTTTGTGTATTGCTATGAAGATCTGTCGCCTATTTATGTGGGCGTATGTTCAGGTATTTTTTCTCCGCTTTTTCGACTGGCAGTTATCACCATCAATGACGGAACCTTGGAGGAAGCTGCTTTTTTGGCGATTCCTGATGCCGTATTTTTCTTTTCTTATGGTATCTTTTACACCTTAATTTATCAATATCTTATAAGGAAGCCTAAGGATATCCGGAATTTTCCCATGGTCATATTCTGTTGTGATCTTTTGTCCAACTGTACAGAGATGCTGGCCAGAAGTCTGCTGCAGGGAGTATTTTTATTTGATGCCGGCGTTATCACTTCCCTGCTGGTCGTGGCGTTTCTGCGAACAGTGCTGATTCAGGTGATACTGCTGGCTATGGAAGCTTATTCCAATCTGCTGCTTCGTCAGGAGCATGATAAAGAATACAGGAAACTTTTGATTCAGGCCTCTGTTTTTGAGAGTGAACTTTATGTCATGGAGAAGAATACAGCTGAAATAGAAGACATTATGCGCCAGGCCTTTGAATTATACCGGGACATGGAAAAGCTGAATGCTCCTCTGGGACTGAGAGATCGTGCGCTGGATATTTCCAAAAATGCTCATGAGGTGAAAGGTGATTATCTTAACATTCTTGATGTGTTAAAGGATACCTATCTAGACGGGGTACATGAGAGAAAAATGAGCATGAGGGATATAATTTCTATTGAGCGGCTTAATATGCAGAGTCTGATTAAACGAAAAAACTTTTCTATTGAGATACATACACGTATCAGAACAAATTTCTTTGTGGAACAGTACTTTAAGATGATGTCTGTGGTGAGAAATCTGATGCTTAATGCGATTGAAGCTATGGGAGAAGAAGGTGGAAAAGTAACGGTGATTCTTTTGGAAGAGAAACAGCAGTATATTTTAAAAGTAAGAGACAATGGACCAGGTATTCCGCAGAATAAACTGGATACAGTTTTTTTGGAGTTTTATTCCACCAAGTTTGATCCACAGACTGGAAAGACGCAGCGGGGGGTAGGGCTTTCTCTGGTGAAGGATTATGTGGAAAACTACTTTGGCGGCAGTATTGAGGTGGAAAGTGTGCCCGGGGAATTTACTGAGTTTGTAATTACCATGCAGAAAGGTGATTTTGAGGAGGCAGAGTATGAAGTATTATCTGATAGATGATGAAATTGGTATTGTCAAAACACTGGAGAATCTGATTGAAAGCAGAAATCTGGGTGAAGTGATCGGTTACGCAACCGATCCGGTTGATGCTGCTGAGGAAATTATTGAGTTAAAGCCGGATATTGTTCTGGCAGATCTGCTGATGAGCCGTATGGATGGAATTGCCCTTGTACAGAGGGTAAAAAGAAAACGGCCGGAGATCAGTTTTGTAATGCTTTCCAAAGTGGCTGACAAATCAATGATCGAACAGGCCTATCATGCAGGGGTGGAGTTTTTTGTCAATAAACCTGTCAACGTGATTGAGATTGAAAAAGTTTTAGGAAACGTGGCAGATAAGATTAAGATGAACAGCATTGTCAGCAATATTCGCGGCATGTTTGCAGAGGACGCTTTGACTCAGAGCACCCCGGTCAGAGAGAACCAGAGTTCTGTCTCGCAGGCTTCTGAGAAATCTACCCGAGAAATCAGTCTGTTTCTTGGATTGCTTGGGATGTTGGGAGAAAAAGGCACGGCAGACATCATAGATGTATGCAGATATCTGGATCAAAAGGGATGCAGTTATCAGAAAGAGATTCTGATACAGGTTGCGCAGGAAAAGGGAGAAACGCCTAAAAATCTGGAACAGCGGATTCGGAGAGCTATCAAAAAAGGACTGTATAACGTGGCGATTTTAGGAATTGAAGATTATGGAAGCGAAGTCTTTCAGGTTTATGCAAACTATGTTTTCGATTTTAAAAACATCAAAGAGGAGATGGAATATATCAGAGGACAGAGAGAAGCCGGCGGTCGGGTGAATATTTCAAAGTTTATTGAAGGTCTTATTGTTTATCGCAATACACTGGAATAAAAGAAATATCAACAGGAACGCTGTTCTTAAGAACAATCTGAAAACTGGATAAAAACTGAAGCGGAAGAATATTCGAAAAATTCTTCCGTTTTTTGATTCTTTTTGAGTTTTTTTGAAAGGGACAGATAGACTGTATATAGGACTTTTCACTACATAGATTACTTATAAGAAAGAAAGGAGTTATTGTATGAGTTTTTTAGACAATTTGACAACTCAAATCTACAATGTGCTCTGGGCGCTTCCTCTTATCATTCTGGCGCTTGGAACAGGCTTTTATTTTTCACTGCGTATGAAATTCCCGCAATTGAGACTTTTCAAGGATATGGTGCACTATCTGCTGGGAAGAGACAGAAAGAGAGAAGACAGAACCAGTAAAGAAGGTATGTCTTCCTTCCAGGCCTTTGCTTTGGCTCTGGGCGGCAGAGTTGGTGTGGGCAATATTGCCGGTGTAGCTACCGCTATCTGCTTCGGTGGACCTGGTGCGGTATTCTGGATGTGGATCATCGCATTTATCGGTGCCGGCACTGCTTTCTCCGAATCTGCTCTGGCACAGCTTTACAAGACCAGAATTGACGGAGAGTACAAGGGCGGTCCTGCATACTATATCGAAAAAGGTATGGGCGGCAACGGATTTGCAAAAATTTTCGCAGTTATTTTCGCACTGGCAGCAATCCTTGCCAACGGTATTACAGGTCCTACGATTCAGGCTTTCAACTTTGCAGACGCTGCACATAACGCTTTCGGTCTGAATCCTTGGATTGGCGGCATAGCTATGGCTGTATGCGTAGCAGTAGTAGCTTTCGGCGGTGCAAAGAGACTGGGAAGAGTTTCTGAACTTATCGTTCCTGTTATGGCAATTGCTTATATTATCATCGCTCTGATTATTCTGGGAATCAACTTCAAGCAGATTCCTGAAATGTTCGGACTTATTTTCAAAGGCGCATTTAAGATGGATTCCGTTTATGGTGCAATCTGGGGCAGCACAGTAATGTGGGGCGTAAAGAGAGGTATCTACTCAAACGAAGCCGGTTACGGTTCCGGAGCCCATGCAGCTGCATCAGCAGAAGTATCTCATCCTGCTAAACAGGGTCTGGCACAGTCTTTCTCTGTATATGTTGATACTTTATTTGTCTGCACAGCGACAGCTATCATGATTCTGTCCACTGGAATGTATAATGTTACAAATGAAAAGACTGGAGAAATGATTACAGAAAATCTGCCGGGTATGGCT
>CABSEO010000003.1 GCA_902476665.1 uncultured Emergencia sp. | reverse complement strand
CCAGTCAGCGGTAGACATGGAGCCATTTCCGGTTCCATCTTTGTCACCATCTGTCCCTGTGTCCGGTTTTTTCACACCTGTGCCTTCTCCGAATAAAGATTCCAGGGCTTCGGCAAGAGTCTCTTCGTAAGCAATCTTATCATCAAAAGCCACGATAACTCGTTTTACTTCCGGTATTGCAGAATTTTCAGCTTCCAGATATACAGGCTCCACATAAAGCAGGGAAGTCTCAATCGGAATTACGAAGAGGTTTCCTCGTCTGTAAGTGGTGCCTCGTGAACTCCAGAGCGTAAAGTCACTGGAAATTTCCGTATTCTGGTTAATCTGCGCTTCGATCTGCATCGGACCGTAGACAGTCTTGCTCTTCGGGAAGCTGTACAGCACCAGTTCTCCGTAATGCTCGCCGTCATTCCTTGCCACCATCAGCGCTGTCATATTCTGCTTGGATTTCGGTGTAAACGGAATAGAGTTGAAGAACTCAGCCTTCTCTTCACCAGGCAGTTTTGCGATATAGTAGTTAGGCGTCATCTGCTGTTCATCTTTGCCGTAAATTTCCTTGGCAATATCCCACACGTCTTCGTTCTGATAGAATACTTTCACGTCTTCCATGTGATAACGGCTGTAGACCTGTGCCTGAATGTTGAACAGCCAGCTCGGATATCTGATATGGGAAACCAGATCTTCAGGCATTTCTTCGAAGTTTTTGAAAAGCTTCGGATAAATCTTCTGATAGGTTGCCGCAATCGGATCGTCCTTGTCTACAATATAGAAATTCACATCACCGTTATAAGCGTCAATAACCACTTTGATGGAATTTCTGATATAATTGGTTCCGCCAATCTTGCCGTCATAAGGCTCTGAATACGGATAATAAGAGCTTGTAGTGTAAGCATCCAGAATCCAGTAAACCTTGCCTTCGGATATTACAGCATACGGATCGTCGTCATAAGTCAGGAACGGCATGATCTTTCTCACACGTTCCTTAACATTTCTGTTAATGATGATCTTCGAATCACTGTCAATGTTGGAGGATACCAGAATCTTGGCGCTCTGCTCTCTGATGGCAAACATGATTCTGTTGAGCAGATTCAGCTCAATACCGGCATCGCCCTGATACTTGTTATATTTATTGGCGCTTCCGTCAGGATAGTCAAATTCATCCTCACTGGTATTGACCAGAACATAGTCATTGGTCAGCTCTCCAAAATAAATTTCCGGCTGTGTGATTTCGATTTCTTCAACAGAAGATTCCGGTGGAATATTCTTAATCAGTACATCCGGCTGTCCGCTGGCTGTCACAGCATCTACGCGAGACAGAGTTGCTCCATAGCCGTGAGTATATTTCAGATGTCTGTTCAGCCAGGTATCAGAAATCTTTTCTTTGTCAATTTCTCTGATGGACAGGTATGTCTGCGTATATTCACCGTTTACCATGTATCTGTCCACATCTACACTTTCAAACTTATAATACTGTCTGATACTCTGTGTCTGATTATAGAAAGTGTTTACAGGATCATAGTCATTGATACGGATATTTTCAATGGTATCCGAGTTGTTGGCAATGTCCTCGCTGGTCAGTTTATTGTCTGCTGCGAAAGATTTTACCGAAACATTATCAAGCTGATATGCATATTGTGTGTATTCAATGTTTCTCTCCAGGTATTTTTCTTCTTTATTGATTTCATCCGGAGATACAACAAAGTTCTGTACCAGATAACTTGCACCGATACCTACTGCACCAACCAGGATCATCACAACAGGGATTGTCAGGATCTTCCTGAACTTCTTGGTATGAATGTGATGCACTACTGTGATTGCGCCGATAACGGCCAGCACCATAAGAATTCTGTATACCCACAAAACAATATTCACATCGGTAAATCCGGCGCCGTATACTGCCCCTGTGTGAGTATGAAGCAGATCAAACTGTTTCAGGAAGAAATTGATACCGATCATCAGGAACAGCACTACGCCCAGGAAAGAAAGCTGTCCCGAAGCGATATGCATCAGCTGCTTGAAGTTATTATCGTTCAGTGATTTCTTCGGTTTTTTCGGCTGCTGCGGCTTTCTTCCCAATGATTCAAAAATCTTACCGAACGGATTTTCATTTCCGGTATATCTGCTCTCGTCAGAAGCTCCGTCAGTAAAATCTGCTGTACCGTCATCCTCCTCAAAGAAGTCCGGCGTACGCACTGACAGCAGAATGCTGTAATAGATAATTGTAACCACCACAATGAGGAGCACCAGCCCGATGAACATCTCGTTGAGCTGTTTCAGAAAATCCAGCTGGAACACATAGAAAGAAATGTCTATGTTAAACAGTGGATCCTTTATATCAAAAGATGTGGCATTGGTAAAACGAAGAATTTCAAACCAGAGGTTTGTCACTGCATAAAATGATGTAACAAATCCGAATATTACCGAAATCCAGTTGGTGTACCGGTTCAGTTTTTTCATATCTGTAGCTTCATGAGAAGCAATTTTTGAAAAATATCCTTTTTTCAGCTTTCTTAAATAAAAATTGACCAGAAGTGTCAGAATAACAAAAGCAGGTATGCCTACCTTCAGCTCTGTAAAAAGCTGCTTAAAGAATACGCTGACATATCCCATTTCCTTAAACCACAGCCAGTCGGTAATGAAGTTTATCAGTAATAAAAACAATGCTATGATAATTACGATAAACATTACGATTACGCTTAATCTGCGTTGCCCTTTGGGCATCTTTCTCTCCAAAATTAAACCTCCTAAATTGTATTAATATCCACAATTTTCATGGACTTGTTGATTGGTTCCAGATATACGATCTGTTTTTCCGTCTTCTCTTTGCTGTCACTGTCTACATTAGTTACAGAAACCATCACGTAAAATCCTGAACCGCCCGCTCGAATTTCTCCGATTTCCAGTCTGTTAATTCCATATTCCACGCCTTCCTTCCCTGAAAGCTCCTCTACTTCAGGATAAAAATCCGACGTATCATCAATGAATTGTAAGACATCATCATTTTTTCCATTTATCTTATCCAGCCATGCAGAGTAATACTGAATCACTGTTGCGATAATCTCATTGCCGTATGTTATGCTGTTTCCATCTTCATCCTCATACCACGGCCGATCAGTAAAAGTATAGCTGTTTTCAAAATCTTCAAAACCGTAAGTCTC
Organism: uncultured Emergencia sp.; assembly: GCA_902476665.1. Classification (GTDB taxonomy): domain Bacteria; phylum Bacillota; class Clostridia; order Peptostreptococcales; family Anaerovoracaceae; genus Senimuribacter. The sequence goes on along the minus strand of CABSEO010000003.1, from coordinate 19,154 downwards.
TCCATCTTCAAAAATCAGATCCTGATTTTCTTCAATCTGGGCAATGTTCTTATTCAGACTGCTCTTTTTCTCTATAATGGCTGCAATCTCGCTGTCAGCAGATACGGTCTGCGGTTCTGCCTCCGGCTCATTGCTGTCTCCGCCAAAAAGACTGAAAACTGCAGAATACCCCTTGTTAATCATCTGTGCCGCCTTTGACTCCGGAGCAAAGTGCTGAATTCCTATCATGGCAAGCTCTGCCACAACCAAAATCGCCAAAATGACGGCAAGCACTCTGAGAACGCCTATTCCTTTACCTTTCTTTTCATCAGCATCATCACTATCGCTGCCAAAGACATCGTCAAAAGTAAGTTTTGGCTTGTCCTGCTCTTTTTCTCCGGGCTCTTTTTCCCCATTCTCCCTGGGGGGAAACTGAGGCTCTTTCTCAGCCCTCTTGCTGGCCCCTGACTCTTCCGCATCTGCAGCCTGCTTGTCTGTTACTTCCGCCGATATCGCTTTCAAACCCGCAGGCTGTACATCATTTTCCGCCAGATAACACTTTGGTGTTTCAGAAAGTTTTACTCCTACATATTCAGGCTGACGTCTTACGCCGTAAATTCCTCGTTCAGCAGCTGCAATCATGCTGTCCAGCTGCTTAGAAAGCCTGTCACCCGGCAAAGTCCAGTCAAACTCCTCATGGGTTTTCTGTCGAGGTTTTTCTGCACGTTCTTCTTTCTCTTCAGGATACTGAAAATCTTCCGTCTTGAACAGCATATCGCCTCCACCACTCAGATTCAGTTTTTCAAACAGTTCTGCCGCAAAAGCTTCAGCATCCTTCTGATCCGCCGAAGCAGGTCCCTGCTCCTCCGCTGAAGCTGCAGACTGACCGTTCTTAATCCGCTCATACTCCTGATCAAGCAGTGCCTGGTACTCCTCGTTCTTTTTATGGAATGTATAGAATTTGTCTATTTTCTCGCTCTTTGTCTCTCCATTTCTGCTGGCAATCCTGGTATGACCCTCATTACCGGACTTAAGACTGCCCATATCAGAAAAGATACTTTCCTCCAGAGCCCTGATATCATCACTGTTCTCTTCCGGAACATCCCGATTCTGCAGAAAATCCGGTGCTCCATCAGTATCTTTTTCTCTATCTTTGTGTTCACTTACGAACATATTTCTCTGCTTTTCTTCCAGTACGGAATCCCAGTTGAAGTTCACCTCTTCGGTGCGTTTGTTCTCTGTCGGATAACCGTCTAAATCCCAGTTGAAATCCTCGGTAATAATATGTTTCTTGGGTTTTTCGGTATCCTGCGGGGGTTCAGAGTCTGTCTGCTGTCTGAACGCAGGTACAAATTCCTCTTCCAGTCTGGCTCCGCAGCGACTGCAGAATCTGTCCCCCTCATTCACTGTTTTTCCGCAATTTTTACAATACATAAATGCCTCCTGCAATCTATTCTTTAATCTGTCTCTGTAGTTCTTCAACGGTATAGATTTTTCCGTTCTTAGAAATACCGCATTCCAAATTGGTGTATTTTCTCGGAATCTCCGCCGTGTTTTCTTCTTCCGGAGAATCATCTGTCAAATGATTCTCTGAACAATCACGCAAAGCAGTTTCTGTGGTATCGTCAGAAAAGGCAGCAGGAGCCTCAGAAGCAGAATCCGTGCCTTCCGCAGCCCCGTCCGTCTGCATTGCAGCATGCGTCGCCTGCATCTCAGCCTCTGCACATGCTGCAGCGGCCGACACTGCGTCCTGTCTGCAATCTTCCGCTGAAACAGAGATAGGGCTTTCCTTGGAGGCTCTGTCTGCGGTTCTGTTGTCTATGTAAATTACATCCGGTTTCTGATTATCCATATGGCTTACTGCGGCATGAATATCCGATACCGTATCATGAATCTGTGAGAGCAGTGTACGTTTACGTCGTTCTCCCAAGACCGTTCTGATGATGAAAACTACAGCAAGTATCACAGCAAGGAGTATTAAAAAAAACTCAATCTGATTCTGATATCGGATCATGAATTTTCCAAAATCGCCAATTATGTTCATCGTCGTTCCTCCTGATAATACTTCATAATATTATACAATAAAACGACGGCCTTGGCAAATTGAAATGGTGTTTTTCAAGCAAAAAAAGCCGAATTTAACTGCTCCTTTACAGGAAAAGATTAAATCAGCTTTTTTTGTCATACGAACTTTCAGAAGCAGAACTTAGAACTGTTTCTTTTCTTCTTTGTTCTTTTCATCAATGTTCTTCTGGTTATTGTTCTTCTGGTTCTTTTTCTTGTTGTTTTTATCCATTTTTTATTCCTCCTACTTGTTTTTCTTATTATCTGCTCCCGTCAAGGAAAATATAGATGGAAAAATCTTGCACTTTGCTTTTTGTCAGCGTAGAATAAAATTGACATTTCAGAAAGGCAAGATTAAAAATATGTTATCCAATTTTATCTTCTCCATCAATGCCGTAGCACCTGTATTTCTTCTTATGATTCTCGGAATAGCCTTCATGAGATTCGGTGTCTTTGATGAGATCTTCGTTGCAAAATTAAATACATTTGTTTTTAAAGTCGCTCTGCCTGTTCTTGTTTTTTATGACTTATGCGGAGAGGACTTTTATCGTGTCTGGGTCACTCGCTTTGTGCTGTTCTGTTTTATCGCCACAGCACTTTCTATCATCCTTTGCGGTGCAGTTTCCTATCTGCTCCGTGACAGAGCACTTCAGGGAGAATTTATTCAGTCTGCCTACCGAAGCAGTGCAGCCATCATGGGAATCGCTCTGATTCAGAACATTTACGGTTCTTCCGGAATGGCTCCCCTTATGATTGTCGGATCTGTTCCTCTTTACAATGTCATGGCAGTCGTGGTCCTTTCTTTTTACAAGCCACAGCGGGAACCGCTGAACAGAAAACTGATCCTTTCTGCCTGTAAAGGTATTGTGACGAATCCCATCATCTGGGGTGTTGTTCTGGGACTCATCTGGGCTCTTCTCAGGCTTCCTCTGCCACAGATTCTCAATAACACAGCAGAAAATATCGGCAGACTGGCAACTCCATTGGGACTGCTTGCCATGGGCGCAGGCTTTGATCTGAAGAAGGCTCGCGAAAGCGTCTCTTCTGCCGGACTTGCCGCATTTATCAAGCTAATCGGACTTGGACTCATTTTCATTCCTATCGCTGTATTCATGGGATTCACCGGCAGAAAACTGGCCGCAATCCTGATTATGTGCTGTTCTTCTACCACAGTAAGCTGTTACGTTATGGCCAAAAACATGGGACACGAAGGGACATTGACCAGCAGCACCGTCATGCTGACCACCCTGTTCCTGTCCTTTACACTGACAGGCTGGCTCTTTGTACTGAAAACTCTTGGACTTTTGTAACAGCAGATGTGCCTAGTGTCAACCAGGACTGCCCACTTTCCATATTTCACAAGTCCTACAAAATATTGACTTTTAAAAGTTCTTACATTATACTGTTATACATACATGGATTATTAAAAAGTCACCAACCTCTTTCTGAAAAGAAAGCGGGTTTTATTTTAATATTAAAATAAAACCTTACATATATTATTTCACCGAAGCTATTTAAAACGTTAAAAAGCAGTATTCATAGAGCAAAAATGAAATGTGATTGAAACTTAGAAAAAGGTAACCATGATGAATAGCTTTATATTCAGTAAGAATGGAGAAAACGAAGACTTTCTGAAGAAAGCTCTGCCACAGAACCGAATCATTTTGTGTGCCGTCACTACAGCTGCGGTTATTGTAGAATCCACCCTTATGCTTCGTGTGCTTTTTTTAACTGATGCAAAACTGAGCACATTGCATAATCAGCTGGATTTTGGATTCCACCTTACTTATTTTGTTTTTGCGACATTATTTCTTGTGATGGAATTCTGCATAAAAATGTCTCCTGCTGCAAAGCATCGGCTTTATATGTTCAGTTCCAGCGTGATACTGGTCTGGCATATCCTGTTTAATAGCTATGATATCCACAGGGCAGTTTTACAACAGCAATCTCCGGCTGCGGCCACCATTGCAGTCACAACTGCTGTGCTGGGATTTTCAGCACTTCTGGTCATGAATCCCCTCTATGCGCTCTGTAATCTTAGTATCGGCTGCGGAAGCGTTATCGGTGTTCTTCTATTCTGTACCGGAGATTCAAGGCTTGTAGTCAGCTTTGCAATTGTATCACTTTTATCCATTGTGATCTATCTGGCAAGATATCGGCGTTTTCATATCGAAATGGTGCAGGACAGAAAACTGAAAGAACTGCAGCGGGAACTTTCAATAACACAACACGATTTCCGGCTGTCAATAGAACAGTATGATTTAATTCACGAACATGCCAGCTATGTGACTTTTGAATGGGATCTGAAAGAGGATACTATTCTCTTTTCAAAAGAATGGGCGGAGTTGTTCGGCGAAAGTGAACGTATATCCCACTTTACCGAAGCCATACGCAGAAGACCCGGTATGTCATCAGCGCAGAAACAGCTATTGCTCAACTGTCTCAAACAGATACGGGCAGGCGTTCCATTTCAGAAATATGATCTGCAGCTTCCTCTGAAGTCCGGTGAAGAAAGATGGTTTGAGCTTCGGGTTATTTCTCAGAAGAACAAAGATGACAAACCATTTCTGGGCGTAGGTACGCTTTCAGATATTACAGACAGAAAAGAAAAAATCATAAAACTTGAACGCGATCTCCAGAGGGATCTGTTTACCGGCCTTCTTAACAAAAAGGCAATAGAACATTACGGTGAAAACAAACTGAAAGCGCTCAGCAGAGAGGAAGTTCTCCATGCGCTTTTGCTGGATATCGATAACTTTAAGGAAATAAACGACACTTACGGCCATCCTGTGGGAGATAAAGTACTGAAACAGGTAGCCGAACTGATTCGCGACACAGTTCCCATACGTGCACGGGCAGGCCGCATCGGAGGAGATGAGTTTCTGGTTCTCCTCAGTACGGCTGAGTGCATCCGGTTTGAAACATATGCAGAGGTACTCCGGCTGAGAGTGTCCAGAATAAGACAGAAAGGTCTGGATGTGAGAGTCACCTGCAGTATCGGACTGGCATCTGCCGATTCAAACACCATGTCCTATGCTGAACTGTACCGCAAAATCGACAGTGCGGTTTATCAGGCAAAACAAAAAGGTAAAAATCAGATCTGCCGGATCAGCTGATCTATCAGAATGAATAACTTATCCATAGGCAAACCCGCCGAAAGGCGGCGACGCAAAGCTATGAGTCTACGGCACAAAGCTACGATTGTCAGGCTGCAAAACTTTGGCTTCAGCTAAAGATTTGCAGTCTTTCTTTATTTTACAGGAGGTGAAGTCTTGAACGAAGTCTATCGTCAGGAAAAAAAATATTTTATGAATCAGATTGCCATGCAAAGGCTTTCTCAAAGACTAGAGCCGGTTATGCTTCAGGATGAACACAACGGTGCGCAGGGTTACTGTATCCGTTCTCTGTATTTTGACACTCCCGACGAGCGGGATTATCATGAAAAAATTGAGGGTATTTCAATTCGTAGAAAAATCCGCCTGAGGATTTATGAGCCCAAATCAACCTTTGCTATGCTGGAGCTGAAACAAAAAGAGGGAAATTACCAAAAAAAACGTTCCTTAAAGATAACTCGAGCAGATGCAATGGCGCTGACTGCCGGAAACTACGGCTGCCTGCTCCAGTATCCCGATCCTTTTGCCAGTGAATGCTACGGACTGATGAACCGTCTGTGTTACCGCCCCAAAACCGTGGTGGAATACAGAAGGAAAGCCTACATTGCGAAAGAGAACAATATCCGGATTACTCTGGATCATAATATCAGAGCAACAGAAACCTGTTTGGACCTCTTTTGTGAACAGCTGAACATGTATCCTGTTCTGGATCCCTACAACGGAATCCTGGAAGTCAAGTTCAACGGCTTTCTTCTCAGTTATATCAAAAGCCTGGTTAATATTGCAGACAGATCAGAACTTTCAGTGAGCAAATACTGTCTGGCAAGAAGTGCAGGACTGAAATTCAGTCTATAAACATAATACAAAAATCAACAGATAAAGGAGTACTATCATGAGAGAATTATTATTTGAGGCCTTTGAAAACTCAGGCCAGCTAGATCCCCAGACCATTGTCCTTCGGATGTTGGTTGCCACTGTCATTGCCTTTTTCATATACCTTTCCTACAGCATCTCCCACGAGGGAAGTATTTACAGTAAAAAATTCAATGTCAGTCTGGTGGCCCTGACGGTTATCACCACAGCAGTCATGATTGTCATTGGAAATAATATCGCTATGTCACTGGGCATGGTCGGCGCACTGTCTATCGTCCGTTTCAGAACCGCCATCAAAGATTCCCGCGACACGGTTTATATCTTCTGGGCGATTGTAACAGGCATCTGCTGCGGCGCGGGAGATTTTGCCGTAGCATCAGTGGGTGGAGCATTTACATTCCTGGTTCTGCTCATCTTAGGCCGGATAAAAAATGATAACCGCATACTTCTGATTATCCGTACAGCCAGAACCAATGAAGAAAAAATGGAAGCGGTTATCTTCCATTATTTCGCCCGCAAGGCCAATCTGCGTGTAAAAAACACTACGGAAAACAGTGTGGAATTCATCTATGAAGTCAGCAAACAGCTCATGGAAAAATCACAGAAGTCCAGATATTCCGGAGAAAAGCAGAAGAGTCTTACCGATGCGGTTTACGAAGTAGGACATATCGATTATTTCAACATCGTAATGCAGAATGACGAAATCAGCAGCTAAAATTCTTGATACCTGTGAAAGGAGGCAGATCGTATGAAATACAGGCTGGCAGGAATCGCTGCCCTGATTCTTGTTATGACAGTATCCGTCGCCGCTCTTTCTTTAGATACAGAATCAGGCAAAAGCAGGGTCCATCAGCATCAGACAGCAAAGCAGGCAGATTCAGACTGCAGCTGCGACGGGAAAGCTCTGTGCAGCCATCTCCCGTTAATAGTCATTGATACCGGAGATGTAAAAATCCCCGGTGAGCCTATTGTGGAAGGCAAGAATAAATACCATTACAGAGATGTTACTAAGGCAGCAGATGGAAGCTCCTCCGTGTCATGCTCTGTAAAAGTCATTGATGCGCCAGATTCCAATCATCACATCACCGATGAGCCTACACTGGAAACGGACGGACAGATCCGAATCAGAGGCAACAGTTCCAGATTTTTCGACAAAAAAAGCTATTTGCTGAAAACTACAGATGACAGCGGAACAGAAAACCGGGATGTGGAAATGCTTGGAATGGATGCACATCATGAGTGGGCCTTTCATGGCCCTTACCTTGATAAAACGCTTATACGCAATTATATGTGGTATAACATTGCAGGTGAAATCATGGATTATGCACCCAACGTCCGTTTCTGTGAAATCATTATCAACGGTCAGTATCAGGGGCTGTATGTGATGACGGAAACCATCACCAACGGAAATCCCGGCAGGCTGAATCTGTCTGAGCCGGAAAATAACAGTCAGGCTACGGTAAGCTATGTATTAAGGCTGGATAAAGGAAGCCGGAATTCCTTGAAAAACATTGATACTTTTACCCGGTATTCTCTGCGCAGAAACAATGTCATCGATATTGTCTATCCGGGAACCGACAGTCTGACCCCGGAACGGATTGAATATATCAAGCAGGACTTCTCCGATTTCGAAAAAAGCCTGTACTCGTACGATTACGATACGGAACCTTATGCCTGGTGGAACTCCGCCGACTTAGACTCTTTTGCCGACTATTTCATCATTAATGAATTTACCTGCAATTACGATGTCGGAGGGCTGTCCACCTATATATACAAAGACATCCGTGGAAAATACAAAATGTGTATCTGGGATTTTAACTCAGCCTGCGATAACTATGCAGAATCTCAGACAACACCCCAGCGGTTTCAGCTCCAGTATACCCCCTGGTTCTATATGCTCTGCAAAGACGAAAAGTTTACAGAGCGGGTCATCGATCGGTATCGTGAGCTTCGGGAAACCTGGCTCAGTGATGAATATCTCCTTCAGTATATCGATGACACAGTTAAATATCTGGGACCTTCTATAGAGAGAAACTATTCTGTATGGGGTTATACCTTTGAAGAGTTTCTGCCTCTTGATCCGACGGAAAGGAATCCGGAAAACTATGAAAATGCTATAGAGCAGTTAAAAACTTTCATCGTGGAACGCGGAGCCTGGATGGATAAAAACATCGAAATCCTGAAGCAGTACAGCCACGAATCCAAGGTAAAAAAATTCAATCACTAGGAGGATATGTGTTTTGAAAAAGTTCATCATTGCCGCCTGCACTGTAGTGCTGCTGGCAACCATCTGGAATATAGCCTACTATCGTTTGGGGATTTATATTGATCTGAACCCGGATGCGCCGGTTTCCACTTTTATGACTGCCGATGAAAATAACATCTACATGGAAAAAGACGGAAAAAAGGTGCCGTTTGAAATACGAGGCGTCAATATGGGTGTAGGAATTCCCGGTGAATGGGCGACAGACTTTGCCATTGACAAGGAGACCTATCTCCGCTGGTTCAAGCAAATTCAGGAAATGGGAGCAAATACCATTCGTGTATACACAATTCTTCACAACGACTTTTATGATGCCTTCTATGAGTACAACAAAGATAATGAAAATCCCCTGTATCTGATCCATGGCGTATGGATTAATGATTATATCCACAACTCCCACAGAGATGCTTACGACCCTGACTTTCTGCAGACTTTTCTGGACGACTGTCGAACGGTAGTGGACATTCTTCACGGAAAGAAAAGCCTGAATCTAGGTTACGGTATCGGTGCAGGATCTTACAGGAAAGATATTTCCCAATGGGTTATCGGCTATATACTGGGTGTGGAATGGGAAGATGTTACAGTCGTTTATACTGACAACAAATATCCGGAAAAAAATCAGTACAAAGGAACCTATATGTACACTTCCGAAGACGCCACTCCTTTTGAGGCCATGTTGTGTCAGGTGGGTGATAAGCTTATTGAATATGAGTCAAAACGCTATAAACAGCAGCGTCTGGTAGCCTTTTCCAACTGGCCGACGACAGATCCTTTTGACTATCCCGAGGACATCACCCGCTATTTCATGAAGTGTGCCAAAGTTGATGTTGAACACATCAAAACAACTGACGCATTCATATCCGGATACTTCGCATCTTATCACGTTTACCCCTACTATCCGGATTATCTGACCTATTTTAAGGATAAAAGTGATTTCTGCCGTACAGAAAACGGCACCCTCAACACTTACCGCACCTATCTGGAAACGCTGACAGAACACCACACAATACCTGTTGTCATCTCAGAATATGGTGTCTCTACCGGTAGAGGTATGGCTCAAAGAGATCAGAACACAAACCGTAATCAGGGCCATATGTCAGAAGATGAACAAGGGCAGGCACTCATTGACTGCTATAAAGATATCATGGCTGTAGGCTGTGCGGGAAGCTGTGTTTTCACCTGGCAGGACGAATGGTTCAAACGTACCTGGAACACCATGCAGAACGTAGATCTTCTCAATACTCCGTACTGGAGCGATTATCAGACGAATGAACAGTATTTCGGTCTTTTATCCTTTGATCCCGGAGAGAAAAAAAGTATCTGTTATGTAGATGGAAATATCTCGGAATGGAAAGACTGCAAGCCTGTCACGGAAAACAACGATATGTCTGTATCCATGAAATATGATGAGAAGTTCATCTACTTTCTCATTAGAAAAAAAGACTTTGATGCAGAAAAAGACACGTTATACATTCCCATAGACATCACGCCTAAGACAGGAAGCACCTATTGCAAAAACTTCGATATTTCTTTTGAACGCGCCAGCGATTTTGTCATGGTAATCGACGGAAAAAACAGCAGCCGTCTTCTTGTTCAGGAACGCTATGAGGCCATGCGTGCCATGTTTTACCATGAAACCCATAATGAAGATGCCTATGTCAATCCACCAGATGCTGATACTCCTGTTTTTAAGCAGATTGATCTGATGCTTCAGACCGCAACACCCCTTTTGACAGGAAACTGGCTCGCCTCGGCTGAAACCTACGAAACTGGACTTCTGACATACGGCAACGCAAATCCGGAGAGTGAGAATTTCAATTCTCTGGCGGACTTTATTTTTGGAGAAGACTGTATAGAGGTAAAAATTCCATGGCAGCTGCTCAATTTTTCCAACCCTTCTGAAATGATGATACACGATGACTACTATGAACACTACGGGGTAGAAAATCTTCAGATTGATGAAATGTATATAGGAATTACTGACACAAAACATGGGGAATTCCGTGTTCCAATGAATAGTTTTGTTCTGGAAGGATGGGGAGAAGATGTCACTTATCACGAACGGCTTAAAGAATCCTATTACATATTGCAGGACTTTTGGACCAGTGGTACAAAAGCAGAAAAAAACTACCCGGACACACCTGATTCTGATAATCAATGATAAAGGAAGGCATTTATGAAAATTGAAACGATGATCTACATTTACGGCGCAGTATGTGTCAGTATGATCTTTTTTAATATCATTTACACACTCGTTCTCAAAGGCAGTAATCCCCGGCTGAAAAAACGCTGTGAAAAACTCAGCGTCCCTGTTCAGAATCAGCTGCATAAGATTACACAGGAAGAAAATCCAGATCAGAAACATCTGTCATGGCTGAGTCGCAAACTGAAACATCTTGATAATCTTATCGCTTTTGACAGAGTCCTGGAACAAATTTGCGGCAGCGCTGACAATAAAGCCGCACAGGAATATCTTTACCGGATTCAGCCGGTAATCCTTTATCTTGCTGTAGTTTATGAGAAAAGAGATAATATGCAGGCAGGATATTTTTCCTATTTTATTTCCCGCTATGCAGTGAAACGTCGCCAGCCCATTGATTCTCTGCAGAATATTCTTCTGAACTACATCAGAAAGGACAATTTATACTGCCGGATCAATGCGTTGGATGCGCTTTACCGGTTGGGCAGTGTAGAACATATTGTGGATGCCATCAGACTGCAGGATGACGGCAAAATATATCTGCATGAAAAAATACTGACAGAAGGCCTGCTTTCCTACACAGGGGAGCACACAAAACTCATTGATGCACTGCTGGCAGAACTGTCTGCTTTTACAGAACATACCCGCCTTGCCATTTTAAACTATATCAGGTTTCAGACGGGAGACTACAAAGAAGAAATGCTGGCTATCATGACTGACGAAACACAGCCCAAAGAGCTCAGGCTTTCAGCAATCCGTTACTTTGGACGCTATTTTTACCGCCCGGCTGAAAAAGTGCTTCTGTCCTTTGCAAAAGATAAAAATCCCACTCGCTGGGAGTACACCAACGTTGCAGTGGCCTCTCTGGGAAAATATGATGGTGATGAAGTCATCCAGGTATTAAAAGAGGCGCTTCACAGTGACAACTGGTATGTCCGGTACTCCGCCGCTGAGACGCTGGAAGCGCATCATATGGAATACAGCGATCTTCTGGATGTAATTACCGGTTCTGACCGCTATGCCAGAGAAATGATGACCTGGCATCTGGAGTCTCATAAACTTCGCAAAATGGAGGTGTAAAAAGATGACAGATACATATAAACTGTTCTTTGAATGGGTGGGTATTTTTTTCATTCTCTATATGATTGGATATGCCAGCTTTCTGTTTCTTTCTGTAACGGTGGGTTCTTCTACTCTTTACCAGACAAAGCGAAGAAACAAGCTGAAAAATGAGCTTTCAGGCGAATACTTTGTTCCAGTCTCAATTATTGTTCCGGCCTATAATGAAGAAGTGACTATTGAGGCCAGCGTCCGTTCACTGCTGGCACTGGACTATAAGCTTTATGAAATCATCGTCGTGGATGACGGATCATCAGACGCCACCTCTCAAATAATGCGAGAGGCATTTCATATGCATCAGGTAAATCGTCCCCTTCAAAGACGGATTACCTGCCAAAGCGAGGAGGCCATATTTGAAAGCTATGAAAACAAAGTGCCCATTACTCTGATCAGAAAAAAGAATGGCGGAAAAGCCGATTCTCTCAATATGGGGATCAATGCTTCCAGATATCCGTACTTTATCTGCATGGATGCCGACTCTATACTTCAGTCCGATTCCCTTGAAAAAATTGTACGACCGGTGCTGGAGGAAGGTAACGTTATCGCTGTGGGAGGTGCTGTACGTCCCAGCAATGGTACTGAACTCAGAGAAGGAAAAGTTGTCTCCTGTCACATGCCTTCCAAAATACTTCCCTGTATGCAGGTTCTCGAATATGATCGTTCTTTTCTGGCGGCCCGCATACTTTTTGACAAGTTCAACGGCAGCGTAATTATCTCAGGAGCCTTTGGTCTTTTCAAGAAAAGTCTGGTCATTGACGCCGGAGGTTATGATCCTGACACTATGGGAGAAGATATGGAACTGGTGGTTAAGCTTCATGTTTTCTGCAGAGAGCATGATCTGACCTACCGCATCCGTTATGCTACAGATGCCGTCTGCTGGACACAGGCTCCTGAAAAGATTTCAGATCTGTGTAAACAGAGAAGACGCTGGCATATCGGCCTGTTCCAGAGTATGACAAAGCACAGACAAATGCTGTTCAACAAAAAGTACGGCCTTGTAGGCATAATTTCCTATCTGTACTTCCTGATCTATGAACTGCTGTCCCCCTATATCGAAGTATTCGGACTGTTTACAGTAGCTCTGGCCTTTGCCGTAGATCTGATCAATGTACCGTTTATGATATTGTTTTTTATCATTTACGTCATTTATTCGGCAATTTTATCACTTACAGCTTTCTTTGCGCGAATTCATACGATAGATTTGCAGCTGTCTCTGACAGATGTTCTGAAAGCTGTGGCACTATGCATTCTGGAAGTTTCCGGTCTTCGTCTGATCCTGGCTTGGGTAAGGGCAACCGCACTCATCGGATACCGTAAGCGAAAGCATACATGGGAAAAAATAGAAAGAAAATCAATTAAATTCAGATAACAGCGGAGGTGTAGATATGACATTAGAAGATTTGAAAAAGGGTTTTTTCGGTTATCAGAAAGCTGATGTTTATCAGTACATTGCCAGTATTGAGCAAAGTTTTTCCGAAAAGATCATGCAGAAAGAGCAGCAGATGGAAAGAGCAGAAGCGCAGTATCAGGAAAGAATCCGTCAGTTGGAAGCTGAGCTTGCAGAAGTGAGAAAAGAATATGCTCAGCATCAGAATGAACAGGCATCCATCAGCGCAGTTCTTCTGGAGGCTCAGCATTATGCTGAAATGCTAAAAAAGCAGACAGAGGAAAAAGAAAAACTTGCATGCCGGCAGCTGGAAAAGGATCTGGAAATCAGACAACAGGAAATCAACCGTTATCACGCACAGATTCGCAGCATCCGTGAAATGCTGGCCACACTTTTAAAAGGAATGGATGAAGCTGCAGAAAAACTGGAAAACCATGTTGAGCATGTTCTGGCAGATTCACCATCCGGAAATATGTCTCTGTTTAGACATAAACCGGAAATCAGCAGTGACGACGACCAGTGGGGGAGGAAATAGTGGAAAACAGCATCACAATTTATGCCGCCGGAAACCCCGGGGCCTATCCTCTGGAATATTACAATTCTGATACCGATAGCTATCAGGGAATCATGCCGTCTCTTTTTGAGGAATTCTCAAAAAACAGTTCCTATCAGATCACTTATTATCAGCCGGCCGATTCAGACAGTCGTCAAGAGCTGAGTAAAAATTTGCAGGTGGATATGATATCAGGTTATCAGGATGGAGATGAAATTCCTGAAGGAATAAAACAGACAGAGGTTTTTACTGCCATAGTAGATGGCAAGGAGGTTCGTTTCCTGATAGGTTTTACGGACACTGCACCAGAAAGTTTTGTTGCGGATTTTACAGAATATCTTGAACAGATAGCTCCCGAGAAAATCAGTGGTCTTCTCCTTGAGGAAGCCTCGCTGAACCCGCAGTCGCAGAATTCATTGACCTACCTGCCTTATGGTCTTTCATTGACTCTGGCAGTGCTTTGCACAATACTGCTTGTTCTTCTTCGAAAATATCGCACCCGTCTGAAACAGGCACAGCACGATATTGAATCTGACGATGTGACAGGATTGGGAAATCAGGAATACCTGCAGCGATACTATCGTCAATTTATCTCTGATGAAAACAGAGTACTTTACAGCTTAATCTATTTCTATATTGATACAGATAAGCTTCGTCGCCTGTCTGGCAGCAAAGAAACAGAAGAAATGCTCCGCCACTGTGCTGTCATACTGAAGGAATATACTGCCGACAGCGATATTCTTGCAAAAATATCGGAGAACAGTTTCGTACTCATGAAGCTTTCTGCAGATCAGGAGGAGCTGGTACGATGGCTGAAGCCCGTATTTCACCGGATTGATCACTCCCCCCGACAGTATCGCACCTCCTTTGAGCTGAATATCTCCGCAGGTATCTACATGCTGCAGGCAGACGATCGAAATCTGGAAGAAATGATTTTTAACGCTTCTCAAGGGGCCCATCTGGCCGAGAAACTGCACAAGAACTATATTTTCTGTTCTAGTAAAGTCATGCAGGAACTGGAAAAAGAAAAACAGATTCAGTCAGACATAGACCGTGCATTTTCCAACCATGAGTTCCATCTGTATGTCCAGTTCTACGTAGATTCCGCCAATAGAGAAATTGTAGGCGGGGAAGCTCTCTCCCGCTGGCAGCATCCACAGAGAGGCATACTTCTTCCGAAGGATTTCGTACCAATCATGGAAAGAGAAAAAACCATTGCACGACTGGACTATTATGCACTGAAAGAAGCATGTGAATTCCTTCAGTGTCTGTACGAACAGCAAATCAGCAATTTTTTCATGTCATGTAACTTTTCCAGAGAGACCTTTGCAGCTGCTGACTTTGTGAATCAGTGTAAGGAGATTATAAAAAGATACACTTTTCCCAAAGATCTTCTTATCTTTGAAATTACGGAAAGTGTAACATCAAAGAAATTCACTCAGATCAGGCAGAATATTGCTTCTCTGAAGGAACTTGGTGTCAGCATTGCTCTGGATGATTTCGGACAGGGGTTCACATCATTTTATGATCTGCAGGAATATTCCTTTGATGGTATCAAACTGGATAAAGGACTTATCGACAATGTACTGACCAAAAAAGGAGAATCTATCTTAAAAGCTGTAATACAGGTAGGCCACGAGCTGGGCATGACAATTCTTGCAGAAGGTGTGGAAAGTGAGGCTCAGGCTGCACAGCTTTACAAGCTCAACTGCGATGTAATTCAGGGATTTAAATTCTACTATCCTCTGCCGGTACAGGAAGCGGAAAGGCTTATACTCAGCAGCTTTTCCGCCTGATTTTGCAAAACAGGGCAAATTGTGATATGATATTACAGCAACATATTGTATAGATTTCTTTGCAGGAGGCTGAAATGAACGAAGAAGAATTAAAGAAGCGAATTATCAGGGTGACTGTAATTGTAGTTATCAGCAGCATTCTGTTATGTGTTTCTGTTTTCTGTACTTCGAAATATATATTTAAAGAGGCTCATAAGGCCGATGACATCCAGATGGAAGTGGAGGTCAAGGAATATAAAAGCAGAATTATCAAGCAGCTTGATAAAAGTGCCCAGATTCTGACCACCCTATCCAAAGCTTACGAGGTAAGTAACATATTAAACAGTCCCGATATACTGAAAAGAAGTCTGGAAGAAGCCAATAAAGAGAATGCTTTTCTGACACTGGCATATATTCCCATTGAAGGTGAAGGATTTCTCAATGTTAATAACAAGGAAACCATAGAGAATTATACCCTGGATGACTGCGGTGAAATGGCAAAAGATGCCATAAGAAAATCATTCCAGGGAGAAATCGGAATTTCCAAAATGTTTGACAGCGAGTATCATCGGACAAAGATGTTCATTTACAGCGTCCCTGTCTATCAGAACGGAGAAATTACCGGCGCTCTGGCTGCGGGTGACACATTGGAGATTTTTAAAGATATCGTAAACGGCAATACTGTCATGGGCGGAAACGGATATGTGCATATTATCAATGTAAAAGGCGAATTCCTGCTGCGCTCTGAGAACACACTGGTAAAAGATGATATATCTTCGATCTTTGACGGTCCCTACATGTCGGAAAAAACAAAAAAAGATGCTCGACGGGCACTGGAAAACGGAGAGAGCTACCACGGCAGTTTCGAATATGAAAATAACAAATGTCACTTTTATATGGAATCCATAGGGTTTAACGGATGGTACATCTTCTGCGCCAACAGAATGTGGAGTTCCGCCATGTCTTCAGGACGACTTTTTCTGGTCATTATATCCGGATTCGTCGGCATACTTTTTGTCATGCTGATTCTTCTTTATGCCGGATATTATAAATTCCGGCAAAGTGCAGGAAATCTGATACGGCTTGCTTATTATGATCAGGTCACCGGAGCAAAAAACACTTCCGGCTTTGACGAAGAGTTTCACAAATTCCTAAGAAAAAACCAGCGCTACAGCGTAGCTGCTCTGAACATTCACAATTTCAAGGGTGTCAACGATTTATTCGGAAAAAACAGCGGAAACGATGTGCTCTGCTTTCTGAAACAGACAATTGAAAAGGATTTGAAGGAGGGAGAATTCTTCTGCCGTGATTCAGCCGATCTGTTCTACATGCTGCTGTTGGACTATGACGAAAAAATTATTACAGAACGAACAAGAAATATTATTCAGCTTGTAAGCAGTGCCTCTGCATCCTTTGGAGAATACAGCTATGAAATTTCCATCTATTCAGGCATTGCCATAGACGGAGATCGTGAAAAAGCACTGGTTGCTCTGCAAAGCATTCAGAACTCTCATTATACAGATATTGCTTTTTATACACAGGCGCTTTATGAAAAAATACGCAGTAGAATAGAAATTGAAAGCTATATGCATCTGGCTCTGAAAAACAGGGAATACAAGCTTTTCCTTCAGCCTAAAAACAATCTGAAAACCGGGCAAATCATGGGCGCAGAAGCTTTAGTACGCTGGAAAAAAGCGGACGGAACCTATCGTTATCCAAATGAATTCATTCCGCTTTTCGCTGCCAACGGTTTCTGCCGAGATCTGGACATGTATATGGTTGAACGCGTCTGCGAGCAGATTCGTTCCTGGATAGATGCAGGGATAGAACCAATTCCGATTTCAGTAAATCAGTCCAAGCTTCTGTTTACTGAGATGGATTACCCGTCACGTTTGGAACAGACTGTTAAACATTATGGAATACCAAGCTCTCTTATTACCCTGGAAATTCTGGAGGATATAGCTACAGACGATCTGGCGCACCTGAATGTTCAGATAGAATTACTGCATGAGAAAGGATTCAAAGTATCCATGGATGATTTCGGAAGTGGATATTCTTCCCTGACCATGCTGTACCAGCTGAAAATCGATGAGCTGAAACTGGATCGGGGATTTCTGAAAAATGTTTCTGAAGACAATCAGAAGCGCCGCCAGATTATTCTCCATCAGATAATCCAGCTTGCTAATAAACTTGGAATCTCCACTGTAGCAGAAGGGATTGAAACCACTCGTGATCGTGATAACATGCTTTCACTGTCATGCGACTGCGGGCAGGGCTATCTGTATGATAAGCCTATCAGTGCTGAAGAATTCAGCGAAAAGTATATGAAACGAAGTTAACCAGGCAGAATCTCAAAATCTCTCCTGTGTTCTTCTTTTTCTTTGACATTATAATTCACCCCGTACAGGTTATATAAAAGCATAACCCGTACGGGGATTTGTTTTCTTTCTGTATTATTTTGTAATGACTTTGCAGATATCGTCTGCAAGCTTCATCGGATCATCCACGGACAGTCCGGAAATCAGCAGAGCCTGACTATACAGCAGATTAGTATAGGTCTTTACCATTTCCTTTCCCTCTTCTCCCATGGAGAAAGTATCCTGCAGGGTCTTCATCACAGGATGATTAGGATTGAGTTCCAGAATTCGTTCTGCCTGCACATGCTGATCCACCGGCATAGAGTTGAGCACCTTTTCCATTTCCAGTGAAAGTCCTCCTTTGGCGGTCAGGCAGGCCGCAGAAGACTTAAGTCGCGGCGACAGCTTTACTTCAGCCACTTTACCTGTCAGAGTTTCCTTAAGGAAATCCAGAAGCTCCTTATTATCTTCTTCCGCCTTTTTGATTTCTTCTTTCAGCTCCTCAGATTCTTCCGATAAAATGTCCTCGTCAGCAACTGACTTGAAAGGTTTTTCCTTGTAATCCCTCATCATCTGCAGTACAAATTCATCAATTTCATCTGTCAGGTACAGTATCTCATATCCCTTTTCTCGGATAAACTCCGTCTGTGGAAGCATATCAATCTTTTCAACGGATTCACCGCTGGCGTAGTAGATATACTTCTGTTCTTCACTCATTTTTTTCACATATTCATCCAAAGTAACCATTTTCTTTTCCATGGAAGAATAGAAAAGCACCAGATCCTGCAGCACTTCTTTATGCATGCCAAAATCCTCATACAGACCGTATTTCAACTGACGCCCAAAGTTCTCAAAGAATTTCTCATAATCTTCTCTCTGATTCTTCAGCATATCTGAAAGCTCATTCTTGATCTTCTTCTCCAGATTTTTGGCAATACTGCGCAGCTGTCTGTCATGCTGCAGCATTTCTCTGGAAATGTTCAGTGACAGATCCTGAGAATCCACAAGTCCCTTGACAAAATTGAAATAATCCGGCAAAAGCTCCTTGCACCGTTCCATAATCATGACACCACTGGAATAAAGCTGCAGACCCTTTTCATAATCTTTTGTATAATAATCGAAAGGCGGGCGTCCCGGTATAAACAGCAGCGCTGTATAGGTTGACACACCTTCCACACTGGTTCTGATAACCTTGGCAGGATCCTGGAAATCAGAGAACTTGCTCTTGTAATAATCATTATATTCCTCTTCACTGACCTTACTTTTCGGACGTTTCCAGATCGGCTCCATGGTATTGAGTGTCTCAAGCTCCATAAAGGTTTCCATCTCCGGCATTTTGCCTTCTTCCTGCTCCCCATCCTCTTTCGGGCGACTCTTCTCCACCATCATCTGAATCGGATAGCGGATGTAGTCAGAATATTTCCTGATCAGATTTCTGATGGTATATTCCTCCAGATAACTGCTGTAATTT
>CABSEO010000002.1 GCA_902476665.1 uncultured Emergencia sp. | reverse complement strand
ATGGCTATGGTGCGAAATTGCACCTCCACCTTCATATTCCGCTTTTCATTCTGCAGAAAAATAGGCACCTCCACAATCAGATGAAGACTTCTGTAACCGTTTTCCTTAGGCTTGCTGATATAGTCCTTCTTTTCGACAAGACGAACATCATCCTGCTGAAGCAGACAGTCTGCCAGCAGATAAATATCTTCCGGAAACGAACAGATAACTCTGACTCCGGCAATATCATGAATTTTATCTTCAATTTCGTCTATAGAAAGTGCGACATTCTTTCTTCTCATTTTTCCCATCAGGCTTTCCATAGATTTCACCCTGGATTTGATACTCTCAATGGGATTTCTGTCATACTCCAGCGAAAACTGTTCATCCAGCACCTTCATTTTGGTTTCCACCTCCATGATGGCACACCGGTAATAGGTCATCAGTTTATCTACAGGACGCCTGTTCTCATGAATAAAAGCGATAAACTCTTCAGACAGAATACTCTGACGAAAAATTTCATCTCTTCGTTCTTTCAGAATCTCTCTGATAGTCTTCATGACTTTCCTCTTTTCTCAGCCGATGATTCTCATGCCTGATGACTCAGGTAGCCCCGGATTCTGTTCCTTGTCCTTTCCTCTCCCAGAATCTGCTGAATTTCCCAGACATCAGGAGACTGACTCCTGCCCATCAGTGCAATACGAATAACTGTGCTTACATGACCAACGTGACCTTTGTATTCCTCAGGATGCTTTTTATAATCCTTCGGTTTAGCGGCATAACCCATCTCTGACGCCATGGTTCTGATTTTATCAAACCACTGACTCTGATCGTCTGTGTGATCATAGGATTGGAGATAACCTTCCAGAATCGCCCGAATGTCTTCCGCAGGAACCTCCTTCGGCATCTCATCTTCAATCTTAAAGAGATCATCAAAGAAATAGCTGATGAACTGAATGATCTGCTGTGCATAGATCAGATCCTTTCTCGGCTTATTGTCGTTTCTTCCCAGATCCAGGATTCTTTCAAGATAGGCTCTGTCATCAAAGATATGCAGGATTTCCGGCTTGAACTCCTGCGCCCAGTCCCTCAGGAACTCATAAAGATCTGCAACACTGATTCTCAGAAGCACATCCTTACTGATATCATTAAGCTTGTTCAAGTCAAAAAGAGCACCGGAATTACTCATTTTCTCTGTAGTAAAGGCAAATTCATCAATGGAAGCATCCGGATGTTCCATTCTCCATTCCTCAAAGTTGGAATTTAAGATGGTCAGGAGATACTCCCGGACAGCAGCCGGGTGGTAACCCTGATCTCTGTAGTAGTCCAGAGACAGTTCCGGGTCCTTGCGCTTGGACAGCTTTCTCTTATTGCCTTCTTCGTCCAGCTTCATCAGCTGCGCAGTATGGCAGTAAATTGGCGGTTCCCATCCCAGTTTTTCAAACAGTTCCACATGAATCGGCAGAGACGGCAGCCACTCTGCGCCTCTGACAACGTGTGTGGTGCGCATCAGATGATCGTCTACCACATGAGCAAAATGATAGGTCGGAATTCCGGTTGCTTTAAGAATAACCACATCCTGGAAATTTTCCGGCATTTCTAAGGTTCCTCTCACGGCATCCTCTACATATATCTTCCTCACATTATCTCCACTCTGATCCGGATTTCCGTCAGATCTGAGTCTGACAACATAAGGCTTTCCTGCTCTGATATTTTCTTCAATCTCTTCCCGCGTCAGGCTGCGGCTCCTGGCATAATCCCCGTAAATTCCGGGATTAACCTTTTCTGCCTCCTGACCGGCTCTGATGTCTGCAATCTCCTCTTCTGTCAGAAAACATGGATATGCTTTTCCCTGAGCTACCAGTTCTTTGGCAAAGCACTGATAAATCTCACCTCTGCGGCTCTGGGTATAACTGCCGTAATCACCTCTTTCACCGTCAAGACCTGCACCTTCATCAAAATTGATGCCGAAAAATTTCAGGGAATTGATGATGGTCTCTACAGCTCCTTCAACGTAACGTTTGTCATCAGTATCCTCGATTCTGAGATAAAACACGCCTCCACTCTGATGAGCCAGACGCTCGTCAACAAAAGCACCATAAAGATTACCTAAGTGAATAAAACCTGTAGGACTGGGACCAAGTCTTGTCACCTTGGCGTCCTCAGGCAGATTTCTCTTCGGATATTTCTCTTCCAGCTCTTTTCCCGTCACATTAATATGCGGAAAAAGCAGCTCTGCTAATTTCTGATAGTCCATGTATGAAACCCTCCATTATGGTTTTTTCGCAATAATTCATAATCCATTTTATTATATACTTTGAAGCGTATGAATTTCAAGGTTTTTGGCAAAATAATTGCATCACAGACATTACTTAAGAAATCAATAAGGAGGTTCTATGAATTCTAATACTGCATCCAATCAATATCAGTATTATCTGGATCATTTCACAGGCCAGCTTCCCATTGGCGAAGCCTTCGACCTTGTAGAGCGTCATATTTCAATTGGAGGAAAAAAAGGACGACTTTACTTTGTGGATGGCCTTTCCGACAGCGAAAAGCTGCAGCTTCTGTTCAACTTTCTCATGGCGATAAAACCTGAAGACATGAAGGACATAGACACTTCCGATCAGTTTATGGAAAGACTGTTTCCTTTCATAAAAAGCACTGCCACAAGTGATATTGATCTTGCCGTAAAATTTCTCTATTCAGGGCTTTCTCCCATCATTCTAGACGGCTTTGACAAAATCATCATCGCTGATGTTCGCCGCTATCCCCAGCGCAGCGTAGTAGAACCTGACAAAGAAAAAACACTGAGGGGGGCAAAGGACGGTTTTACAGAAAGCATCATGGAAAATCTGGGAATGATCCGCAGGCGTATCCGCGACAGCCGTCTCATATTCAAAAACTATACCGTAGGCGAAAAATCAAGAACTGACGTAGCTCTCTGCTATATGAAAGGTGTTGCTGACCAGAGTCTGGTAGATAAAATTGATCATGCTCTCTCTGGACTGATCATAGACAGCGTATCCATTGGTGATCAGACTGTGGTGGAACAGCTGATTATCGAACTCAATGGAAAGCCACGGCGTCTTCGTCTGAATCCTTTTCCGAAAGTCCGCTATACTCAGCGTCCCGATGTCATCGCTGCCCATCTCACCGAGGGCAAACTGGCGATTGTCGTGGACAATACACCAACCGTTGTTCTGATACCTGTGGGAATCTTTGACTTTGCACAAGATGTAGATGACTATTATTTTCCACTGCTGACTGGAAATTATCTGCGGTTTCTGCGTATTTTCAACATGTTTGTCATCCTGCTGCTGACACCTCTTTATCTGCTCATTGTGGAAGGGGATATTCCACCGCCGCTCGATATGAATTTTATTACACCGAAAGAAGATTTTGCTCTTCCGGTATTCTGGCAATTCATTCTTCTGGAAATTGCCATTGACGGTCTGCGTCTTGCTTCCCTCAATACTCCGGATTCACTGGGCATGTCCCTGTCGGTAATCGGCGCATTGATTCTGGGAGAGTTCTCCGTCAGCTCAGGCTGGTTTATCCCACAGACAATACTAATGATGGCTGTCGTCTCACTTGCTTCCTTCACCCAGCCCAGCATTGAGCTTTCCTACGGCATCAAATTTATCCGCATACTCATGCTGATCGGCTCCATGCTGTTCAGCTACTGGGGCCTGATCGGCGCTTTTATCATAGGACTGATACAGGTAACGGTTACTAAAACACTCAGCGGCCGCTCTTATCTGTACCCGCTGTATCCATTTCACTGGAAATCATTAAAAAAACTTATTTTCAGAACGGTAAAATAGAGAATTTGAAATAAGGGCTCCTTAAACCATGGAAATATGAGAAAAAGAGCTTCTCTGCATAAAAAGGCCGCGGCTGACAGTCAAGACAGATATTCTCTCAGAATACACTGCTTATTTACAAGGAGGACTGTAAACCGCGGCTTGTGATTAAACTGTTTTTATAACGGATTCTTTCGGACAGACGACTGTCCGCAGACTGTTATTTCCACTTGATTTTATAATAACCGCTGCCGCATCCGTATTTCTGAACTTTGATATAATAGGTGCCAGCTCTCAGCCTGCCGCCATAACCGGAGGTATAAAGCGAAAGTTCGCTGGCAGGTTCTCCATAGTAATATTCTGCAGTACCGAAGGCCCTGGAACTGCTTCCGCTGTATACAGACACCTTGATACCACCGTTATAACCGCCGGTCTTGGTTGTCACATCCAGTTTCACAGTCTGTGTTGCGCCGATCACCAGCTTGTACCAGTCTCCCGAAGTAGAAGACTGCGTAGCTGTAATAAGGCCGGATTTCGTTCCGCCTTTGTAAATCCTTTTTGCGCCGGATCTGGTGCTTCCGCTGCTTTCACTGACTTTTGTTGCGGATACCTTTATCTGGTAGGAACTGTCTTCCGCTGTAGATACCGCCACATAATAGGTTCCCTTCGGAACGCCTGCGTAGGTGACAAAATTCCTGCCCTCGCCTACGGTGACAACACCTTTCAGCAGATTCTTTTTCTTCTTGGAATCCATCAGTTTTACTTTGTATTTTCCAGATGTGCCCTGATCACTCCAAGGGAAACTGATGGTCAGATACCGGAGGCCTGCTGTGGTGATTTTATAATAACGATAAGAAGTGCCCCCTACAGAAGCATAAATTGCCTTGCCGGAGGTTACCGTGGTGTTGCTTCCTGCTTTCTTGGACGGAATATATCCGATTGTAAGCGCACTCTGAGTAGTGCTGTAGCCGGCCGTCTGGAATACCAGAAAATAAGTTCCACCTTTTTCAACCCGTACAGTAAAGGAATATACATCCTCCTCTGTAACCGCACCGGGAACTGTTACCTGTTTCAGAGTGACCGCGTCAAGGTCCAGGCCGTCTAAAAGATAAACATATGTATCCTGCAGAGAACAGATGTCAATTTTAAAGCTGCCTGCCGAAGGAATGCTGATCGGACAATAAATACCGTCTCTGCCGTAGGCAATTGTCTTATAGGCATCCGGTGTTCCGGTGTTCAGATTTGTTGCGGCAATGGTATTGCCTGCAACTGTGTTATCTGTGGAAGCCGCCTTCATCATGCCGGCATTGGCATAGGACACCCCTACAGTCTGCGCATCTTCCGGCAGCAGCGATGTCTGCGCAAACGTATTCTCAGCACCCGCCAGAACAGTGGTGAGCACCAGAGACAGGGTAAGCACCATACTTAATAATCTCGATTTTCTTTTCATGGGTTACGTCCTTTCTTTCTAACTAAATTTCCTAATTTTTATTATATTATGCCTATTTCAAAAACACAATAGTGCAGAGCTTTTTTCCTGATGTTTCTGTTAAATTAATTGTGCTACGCCAGTCATGAAATATACTTTTGACATAAAAAAGAACAGCTGCGCACAGACAAAATCTTTATCTATGCAGCAGCCGCTCTCTTTACGCTTTACCTGATGCTGCCCGGCGTCAGCGGGCAGGCAGAGACGGCGTCGTATAATAATAGATATAAACATATTTGATATTATAGTAGTCCAGAGCGCTCACATTACCTGTACCCTGCTCCTGCAGCAGAATATAATTAATGCCTACCCCGATAAGATAGCCGTATCGGTCCTCAAGCATATTGGAGCCTACAAGTTGTTCAACACGCATGTATTTCCCAATCTGCGTTCTGAGAAATCCGTTTAAGTACTGAAGATTTTCGTAGCTGATAGTCTCCTGATAGCCCGGAGGCAGCAGCGGATTGTTCGGGACCTGAAACTGAGGTGCTTCCGGAAGAACCGGTTCCGGTATTACTCCAGAGCCTGTAGACCTGGCTGCTGGTTCTGATAATAACGGAGGATCCGGCTGACCGGGAATCGTTTCCATCCCTGCAGCAGTCACAGATGTCTGACTGCTTGGCATAGGAAACGTGGAAGCAATCATTCCACTCTGCGAAGGCAAAGCAGCCGGACCTAAAGACGGAGACGGCGCTGCAGACCCCTGCTGAGGCGCCACATTTGTCATCTGAGACAGATGCAGCCCCGGCGCCGGTGCAAAGGTATTGTTCCCCATCTGAGAACCCACGGGCGTTAATGTACCGCAGCCATTTTCCGCATTACATGGTGTAATCATAAATCATTACCTCTCTTTTCTTGATTTTTATGTTTTCGCATATTTGGAAGTCGGAAGATAAAAGCAGTGGTTGCCGATCCGGTTGTGTATGACTCCCACATCCGTTGGAAAGTACGTAGGGCAGGTGGAACTGTAAGGATTGAAAAAAAACAGAGATCCATCCACCCCAAGCAGACGGCCGCCGGCCAGAGCCCAGTCTACAATATCATAGTGCTCCTGTGTCGGATTCATATTGTAGATATTCTGCCTGTTATAAGTGCCGCTTATTGTTTCGCGCATACAGACAAACTGACCGGGCTGCGTAATAATATTTCTCACGTCACCGCCATTGCTGACACGGGCAAACTCACCGTAATCTATGGTCGCCCTATTCATCACTACAGTGGCAATTGCTTTCATTCCGTCTTCTCCCTCGCCTCCTGCCTCGCACTGAATCAGTCTGGCAAAAAGCTCTCGTGTGTCCATAGGCATAAATTGTCACCTCGGGATAAAGATTTACTTTATCATATGCAAGAAAGTCGAAATATGGTATACTGTTATCGTAAATTGACAAAAGACTTTTGGAGGGAGAGATAAGAGATGTATTTATTTGGAAGTATTTTTATTCTGCTGTTCATAGGACTGATCCTGATTTTTGCTGTGGGACTGCCGCTCCTTGCCGCAGTGCTGGTTTATCACGATGCAAATAAGAGAAGAGACTGTTCACCCTGGCTCTGGGCGCTGGCTGCGGCTTTTGTTCCCTGCTATATCGGCGTAATTATATATCTGGTTATACGCAAAGATTATCCGCTGAAAAATGATTACAGTACCCAATACAGCAGCCGGAATAATACTGGCAGCTATTATGACGCTCAATACGAAGAAAACGGCACCGACCCTCAGTATGTTGAGAAAAAAGCCTTCCCGACCTGGGCAAAAGCGCTGATCATTATTGTGGCAGTGATAGTAGTAATCTGTCTCATTGCACTTGTTGTCTCAGCTGTAAAAGCACTGACTGGCTATGGTGTTCTATACAATAACCCCTATCACTACGGCTTCTGATTTATACATAGTATTTTACTAATGAAATTCCCGTAACTGATAAAAATCTATCATCTGGTGTTCATTCACTGCATGAAAAAAGGCCCGTTTTACGGGCCTTTTATAAATAGGTAAAAGCTTTTTAGTTTCCGCAGTTGCAGAAAATGATTACTAACAGTAAGAAGAAGAACAATAAACTAGTATCGATTCCGCCTTCATTGTTGAATAATCCACAGTTGTTTGACATATTATTTCACCTGCTTTTCATAGATTTTACTCTATACTATGAAAAAGCGAGGCTGATGGTTCCATTTTTCCTTTCTTTTCCCTATTTTTTTAAACGGAAAAAGACATTTATCTCTGAATATCTCCACCGGACAGCACGTCATCATAAACCGCTCTGCTTCCTCCGATAAACTTAGGGCGAGTTCTGGCACAGGTCACATGGGCACAGCCAATCTCCTTTACAGAAATCCGGACAGGCACGGCCACCTTTTTCAGCTGCATCCCGATCAGTGTATCTCCGATATCCATTCCTGCATCTGCCTTGATTTCCTCTACCGCCACCGGATGCTCTGCATTCTGATATACTGTCATGGCAAAAGAGCCCCCTGCATGCATCTGTGGCACTACATTTACAATTTCGGTTCCAGGAAGCAGTGCCTCCTTTTCCACAATGACTGCTCTGTTCAGATGTTCGCAGCACTGAGCAGCAAGATAGATTCCTCTTTCTTTCAAAATCGGCATTACACCGTCATAGACCGCCTTTGCAGCATTGATATCAGAGTCTTTTCCTATACGTGCTCCTTTTATCTCACTGGAAGAACAGCCAATAACAAAGATATCACCCTTTTCCAGTTTTGCTACATCCAGAAGTTCAGTAACAGCACGGGCTGCCTGCTCTCTGATTTCCTCATAAGTCATTTTATCACCTTCTTAAAAAAAATTACAATCTTACTTACCGCGGCTTCTCAGAACAAATCACATCAGTTATACATTCCAGCTGTCCAGATAGTCCGCCTGTTCCCTTGTCAACCGGTCAATTTCGATACCCCATGCAGCCAGTTTTCTTCTGGCCACCACATCGTCAATTTCACTGCTGACATCTATAACAGCCTTTTTCAGCTGAGCATAATGTTCCTTGATGTACATGGCAGATAAAGCCTGTACAGCAAAACTCATATCCATAATTTCTGCAGGATGTCCGTCATGAGCTGCAATATTCACCAGGCGGCCTTCCGCAATCACATTGATCCATTTTCCATTGGACAGTCTGTATCCCATGATATTCTTTCGGGTTTCCTTTTTCTCTTCTGCTTTAACTTCCAGATCATCCATGTCGATTTCGCAGTTGAAGTGACCTGCATTAGCCAGAATAGCACCGTCTTTCATGGTCATCATATGATCCACAGTAATGGTTTTGCAGCAGCCTGTTGCCGATACAAAAATATCTCCCAGCGGTGCAGCCTTTGCCATAGTCATTACATCAAATCCATCCATTCTGGCTTCAATGGCTTTCACCGGATTAACCTCAGTAACGATAACCCTGGCCCCCAGTGCACTGGCCCGCATAGCAATTCCTCTGCTGCACCAGCCATAACCTACAACCACAACGGTTTTTGACGCTATGATCAGGTTGGTATTTGCCATAATACTTGTCCAGACAGACTGACCGGTTCCATAGCGGTTGTCAAAGAGATGCTTGCAGTCAGCATCGTTGACTGCCACCATCGGGAACTTCAGAATTCCTTCTCTCTCCATTGCTTTAAGACGAATGACTCCTGTGGTGGTTTCCTCACAGCCGCCCCATACTTCCTCCGCAAGATCAGGACGTTTCGTATGGATCATGCCCACCAGATCTCCACCGTCGTCTATGATAATGTTAGGCTTGTGCTCCAGGCACATTTCTATATGCCTACTGTATTCTTCCTGTGTTGCACCGTGCCAGGCAAAAACCATCATACCGCTTTCGGCAAGTGCTGCCGCCACATCATCCTGAGTGGAAAGCACATTGCTTCCGGTTACGGACATCTGTGCCCCGCCGGCTGCCAGCACTTTACAAAGATAGGCAGTTTTTGCCTCAAGATGGACTGACAGAGAGATTTTAACTCCTTCAAAAGGTTTTGTTCTGCAAAATTCCTCTTCCAGTCCCCTTAAAAGAGGCATATTATTTCTGACCCACTCAATCTTCTGATGGCCGGATGGCGCAAGCGCAATATCTCTGATATCGTATTTCTGCATTTTTTTCATTCCTTTTCTAAAAATTATTTATCTATTTCGGTTGTTTTCTTCCTGTCAGCAGCACTCCACGTCAGAAGGTCTGCCGAAGCTTGTCCCGATGGGAACATGTCCCATCAGTGTCTCTGCAGGCTCTCCATCCACGGTGAATCCCACTCGTTCCACTTCCGCAAATGAGCCTGTCAGAGTCGCCACAATCTGTGCGATTAAAAGCTGTTCTTCTCTGGCGGTTCCCTCCAGATTCCGGCTGGAAAAATCCACTGTAACTTCTCCGTCAGACTCTGTTACTGTATTGATAATATACTGGTCTTTAAATGCGGTTGCCACATCTTCTGCCTGTGGCAGCTTTTTCGCCTTCAGTCTTTTAATCGCTTTGATATAAAGTTCTGTGCTGTCTGCACCTGTAATATCTGTTTCCATCTCAATCAGTGCAGTCTCAATATCACCTGAATGAAAGAGGCTTCGACTTACCAGTGCCAGCTTTATTCTCACTCTGGTACCAAAACCGGTACAGGCTACCAGCAGCGAAATAACCGCCAGTACAATAATGATTTTGAAAAAAGGTCCTCTCAATGGTACTGTCATAACAGCCACCTTTATTCTACCGTAACACTCTTGGCAAGATTTCTTGGCTTGTCAATGTCTTCGCCTTTTTCTCTCGCCACATAGTAGGCAAACAGCTGCAGAGGGATAACCGTCAGAAGCGGTGAAACCTCATCAGCACACTGAGGAATATAGATGACCTCGTTGCTTTCTTTCTCAATCTGCGTTCTGCCTTCTTTGGCAATGGATACCACATGAGCAAGACGTGCTTTTACCTCCACAATATTTGAGAAAGTTTTCTCAAATAGAGCATCCTGTGTTGCCAGTGCAATAACAATGGTCTCCGGCTCCATCAGCGCGATCGTTCCATGTTTCAGCTCACCGGCTGCAATGGCAAAGGAATTGATATAGGAAATCTCTTTCAGTTTCAGAGAACCTTCATAGGCTACTGCAGAGTCCAGCCCTCTTCCGATAAAGAAGACCTGTGTTCTGTTGTATAAAACCTTTGCCAGCTGTTCCACTTCACCGGAACGGGATAATATCTGCTCTACTTTTTCAGGAATAGCCTGAAGCTCATCCAGTATCTGATCATAATACTCTTTTGTAATAGTACCCTTCATCTCTCCCATATAAAGTGCTATGAGGTAGAGACAGATCATCTGCGTGGTATATGCTTTGGTGGAAGCCACGGCAATTTCAGGCCCGGCCCAGGTATAAAACACATCGTCTGATTCTCTTGCTACAGAGCTTCCCACCACATTGACAATGGAAAGAATTCTTGCTCCTTTTCTCTTGGCCTCTCTGAGAGCTGCCAGAGTGTCCAGAGTCTCTCCCGACTGGCTGATTGCAATAAACAATGTATTCTCATCCACGAAAGGATCTCTGTATCTGAACTCAGAAGCCACATCAACCTCTACAGGAATTCTGGCCATTTTTTCAATGGCGTATTTTCCCACAAGTCCTGCATGATAGGCTGTTCCGCAGGCCACAATATAAATTTTGTTAAACTTCTGCAAATCTGTCAAGGTCAGAGATATCCCGTCCAGTTTAATCCTGCCCTCTTCAGAAAGTCTTCTCTCGAGAGTTTCCCGGATCGCTTTCGGCTGCTCATAAATCTCTTTCAGCATAAAATGCTCGTAACCTTCTTTTTCTGCATCCTCCATACTCCAGGTAACCTGCAGCACATCCCGCTTGACCTGCTTTCTGTCCTGATCCAGAATCTGAATCTGCTCCGGAGTACAAATAAGCATTTCATTATTTTCCACCAGATAAATTTTATTCAGATATTTCAAGAGCGCCGGGATATCTGAAGCTACAAAATTCCCGCCTTTTCCAAGACCGGCAATGAGAGGTGCGTCTTTCCGGTAAGCTACAATTTTCCCCGGTTCATCCTTTGCCAGTACTACAATAGCATATGCTCCCCGCATCATCTTTACAGCTTCGTACACCGCATCTTCCAGAGTTGTCTTTTTCAGTACTCCAATCAGATGCGCAATAACTTCCGTATCGGTCTCTGTCCTGAATACCACTCCGTACTCTTCAGATAGCCATTCCTTCAGCTCCACATAGTTTTCAACAATACCGTTATGTACCACAGCGATGGAGCCATCTCCATTGATATGGGGATGCGCATTGCTGTCTGACGGCGCACCGTGGGTAGCCCATCTGGTATGCCCGATTCCTGTATTTCCATACAGATCTTCTCCTGCGATTGCCTCCTCCAGATTGGCAATTTTCCCCTGACGTTTTCTCACGATAATCTGGCCTTTATTCTGCAGGGCAATCCCTGCCGAGTCATAGCCTCTATACTCCAGTTTTTTCAGTCCATCTATGATAATGTCTCTGGCATTATCATGTCCTACATATCCTACAATTCCGCACATAGCTTTTATCCTCTCTTTTCCATTACTCCTTTTCGCTGCACTTCCTGCTGATTAAATCTGCAAGATCTACTGCCAGCTTATGAATTCTTTCAATATCTGTACCCTCAATCATCACACGGACCAGCGGCTCAGTACCTGAAGGCCTGATCAATACTCTGCCGCTTCCCTGCATCTCAGTTTCAATATCACTGATAGCCTGCTGAATCTCCGGATCTTTTAAATAGGCTTTCTTATTATCATTGGAAACCTTTGCATTTTCCAGAACCTGAGGGAAAATTTCAATCTCTGACGATAGC
Source organism: uncultured Emergencia sp. (assembly GCA_902476665.1). GTDB lineage: Bacteria > Bacillota > Clostridia > Peptostreptococcales > Anaerovoracaceae > Senimuribacter. The sequence continues at coordinate 17,510 of CABSEO010000002.1, read as the reverse complement.
TGGGAAGGTTTTCTGCCGGAGGCTTTGACAGCCTTAACAAACTGCAGTGATGATAAAGTACCATCTCCTGTAGTCGTATAATTGAGGAAAATAATATGACCTGACTGCTCTCCTCCCAGAATACATCCTGTCTGCAGCATGGACTCCAGCACATAACGATCGCCTACGCCTGTAACTTCTACCTGTGCTCCCACCTTTTCCTCAATATATTTGTGAAAACCTATATTGCTCATTACAGTAGCTGTAACCCTGTTCCGGGCAAGCTTTCCTGCTTCCTTCAGCATCTTTGCACAGATGCAGATAGTTTTATCTCCATCGATGACCATACCCTTTTCGTCCACAACGATAAGTCTGTCAGCGTCACCGTCAAAAGCCAGCCCCAAATCCGCTTTTTCCTCCACAACCTTCTGCTGCAGTTTCTCAGGATGAGTGGAGCCGATTTGGGCATTGATATTAATGCCATCTGGTTCACATCCGATAGTCACAACCTCTGCCCCAAGTGCACGGTATACTTTCGGAGCAGTCTGATAAGCTGCTCCGTTGGCACAGTCCAGTACAATCTTCCAGCCTTCCAGCCTGATATCAATGGTTGAAAGAAGAAAACTGCAGTACAGCTCCACTGCATCCTCTTCAGCTTCAATACAGCGTCCCAGAGCCTCACCCACAGGATGACTGCTGGGATCAACACCGGATAAAATGATATCCTCAATCTTTTCTTCGATGGCATCATCCAGTTTGAATCCATCTCCGTTAAAGAACTTAATCCCGTTATATTCATAGGAATTATGCGATGCAGAAATGACAATTCCGGCATCGGCATGATAATGCTTTGTCAGATATGCCACAGCAGGCGTCGGAATCACTCCTACTTTGATTACATTCCCGCCCACAGCCAGAATGCCTGCAGTCAGAGCGTTTTCCAGCATGTCACCGGAAACTCTGGTATCCTTGCCGATGACAATAACAGGTCTTTTATTCTCTTTTCGCAGAACATATGCCCCTGCCTTTCCAAGATGAAATGCCAGCTCAGGGGTGAGCTCTGAATTGGCGACGCCTCTGACGCCGTCTGTACCAAATAATCTTCCCATATAAGTTACCTCTTCGTTTCCCTCTGCCTTTCTTATTCTATAATAATGACTTCTATTTCCTCAGGATTCACTTCCAGAGAAGTGTAGTCTTTGCCGCAGGAAGCCTGCAGAGCCACCTGATGGGTCCCTGCTTCCAGATCAGTCAGGTCAATGAGAAGGGAAATATCCTCTTTTTCGATGGCCTGCAAATCCGCCTGCTTTCCGCTAATGGTCACTTTAATTTTAATATCCTTTTGCAGTTCTGCATTCAGACCGTCAGAAAGTCCCTCCATGTCAATATCTGAGGTATCCAGCGTAATAGTCTTTGTTGCCAGCTTTGTAACCTTCACAGTAACATATAGAGACTCGATTGACTTGCTTGACACCTGTACTCCCTCCGGCAGAATCGGTTTGATAGCTACAGTAGTATCTTTTGTGATTTCTGAAACATCAACGGTCTCGGCTGTTACGGTTTCTATTGAATCCAAATCGCTGCTTCTGCCTTTAATGGTAATAGTCTTAGGTGCTGAAACACTGCGTTCCACATTTTCATCTTTGGAGTCGTTCACAGGTACTTCCAGATTCACTGTTTTCAGACTGGCCAATTGGGCTGTTACCTGTACTGTCTTTGCAGACAAGTCAAGCCGTTCTACTGCATTGCCATCAGCATCTACCGGTGTCAGACGGCTGCCGATAGTCTTCAGGGATTCTTTGACTTCCCCTTCTCCCACCAGAGCTCTGACGTGATCCACCTGCTCCACCAGTGATTTTGCTCCGGTTACAGTAACTTTGCTTCTGTTCATTTCTACTGTAATCGGTTCCTGATCTGACTCAAAGATTCCCTCGTATTCGGGAACAATGTCGATCTCTTTAGAAATCCTGGTTTCTACAGTAATTGTGATTTTATTCAGACTCTGATCTTCAATTTCCACATTATCAGGTATTCTCACATTGATTTTAAGCTGATTCTCTCCTGCTGCTGAGTCTGCCAAATCAACTGTGGCAACAATTTCACTTTCATCAATTCTGTTGATATCCGCTCTTGCTCCTGTTAATGTCACATTTACAGACTCTGCACTGACATCAACCAGAGCCAGGCCGTTTTCCGCAAGGATCTGTTCATTGAGCAGCTGGATGGGAATATCCCGAAATGTTTTAGTATCTTGTGGATTGGTTTCTCCAATAACATATGCCCACAGTCCGACAGCTATGAGCAGGGAAAGAACGATATTGAATTTTTTGTTATTTAGCATAGTTCTTTCCCCCTGTATTCTTCTTGCCGTTCTTACTGCTGAACTTCTGTCTGATTTTACCCAAGGTCCCTGTCTGCGGAGCAGTCTCTCCTGCAAGATACAGGTTCAGTAAAGTTTTTTCCACAGTCTTTGCATCAAGGAATCTGGTCAGCTTCCCGTCGATAGCCATGGAAATAATGCCTGTCTCCTCGCTGACAATGAGGGCAATAGCATCTGAATTCTCCGTAATGCCGATACCGGCCCTATGACGGGTTCCAAGACTTTTGTTCAGGTTCTTGTTCTGGGTCAGTGGAAGCACACAGCCTGCCGCAAAAATTTTATCCCCTCTGATAATGGCTGCTCCATCATGCAGCGGAGCTCCTTCATAAAATATATTGCCCAGAAGCTGTGCGGATATATCAGCGTTAAGCTCTGTTCCCGTTTCTGCAATATCAGCCAAAGCAGTTTCTCTCTCCAGGATAATCAGTGCGCCGGTTTTGCTGGCAGAAAACTCATCTACTGCCTTGACAAACTCATCAGTAAGCGCTTTTGCTTTTTCCTTATCCATCTGTCCGAAAGGAGCCTTCACAATTTTACTCCGACCCACGTACTCAAGGCCACGGCGCAGTTCAGGCTGAAACACCACAACCAGTGCAATAATACCCATGGTCATAGTTCCTCGCAGTATCCAGTTCAATGCATATAAGTTGAGAATATCTGAAAGAAAGAAAGTAGCGAATAAAACCAGCAGTCCTTTTACAAGCTGCTGTGCCCTTGTATCTCTGATAAAACCAAGCACTTTATAGGCTATAAATGCGACGATCAGAATATCCAGAACGTCATTAACCCCAATGCTTGAAACAATATTTTCAAAAAAGTTTTCCATAACTGTTCCCCTTATCCATAACTCTTAATAATTTTACCGTAAAAGACCGAAAAATTCAAGGGCAATGGAAATGAAATCCTGTCGAAACATGGGTAAAATATTTATTGTCAGCTCTCAGAATAAGTACGAAAAAAACACCTGGCGAAAAAGCTTCAGTTTCCGCCTGTTATGAAGCTGAAAGACTGTACTGTGAAAAAGAACTTTTATAAAAAAAACGAAACCCTTAAGCTGTCCGCTGTCTGCTCAAATATCCATCCGCACTGTGCTGAATCTTCTGAAGAGCAAAAAAACGGCACAACCCTCAGGCTATGCCGTTTCATGTAATACAATTTTATGGGTACCGCCCAAAAGGGCAGCGTTTATATCCTGATCAGTACGTTGTTTCTAATACGCCGTAATTTCCGTCCTTTCTGCTGTATACCACATTGACGCTGTCGGTTTCCATGTCCAGGAAAACGAAGAAATTATGCTGCAGCATTTCCATTTCCAGAATCGCTTCTTCTACAGTCATAGGAGTCAGTTCAAATTTCTTGGTTCTTACCACCTTGACTTCTTCAATTTCTTCCTCCATCTGCGGCAGATACTCAAATTTCAGTGCTTTATTATCGTTATATCTCTTCTGCAGCTTTCCTTTGAATCTGGCCATCTGACTGGACAGTTTATCTACAACTCTGTCAATCCCTTCGTAGATATCTGCTACAACTTCTTCCGCTCTGAAAACAGCTCCTTTGGCGTTAATTGTCACCTCAATCTTGTCTTTGCCTCTCTCCTGAGATAATACCGCATTTACAGTAATATCATCTGAAAAATACTTTCCCAGCTTGTCAAATTTTTTCTCCATTGTGTCCTGTAAATGCTTGTAAGTATTGAAATTCTTACCTGTGATGATTACCTTCATTTGATGACCTCCTTAGCCAGTCTTAAGGCTGAAGCGCCGATTCTTCTCTTCCGGCCCTAAGATTATTTTGTTTGAGTCTATTGTAACATATTTTTCTGAAAAATCATACAGTTATTTTATGTATTTTCAGTGATATTTTATGACATTTTTTCCAAAGAGTCTTTTCTCCAAAAATACAAAAGACGGCATTACAGTTGTCCGGCTGACCTGGTCTTTGCCCCCACACTTGCCTTTACCGGGATTTTCCCGAGGACTTACTTCTAAGCTACGCCATGATCACTGCCGCCTTGCGGTTCAGCTTACGTGGATCCCTTTGCCCGTAACTGGCTTGGATTTTCAACCACAGACCCGGACAACTGTAATGCCGTCTTTTATCTGGCTGCAAAAGCCAGCAGATGAACATCTGCAGGCCGGACTTCTTCCAGTGCGCGAAGACACTGGCTGGCGGTGCTTCCTGTAGTGAAAAAATCATCCACAAGAAGAATCCGCTGCCCTTTTAACAGTGTAACATATTTTTCGTTCACTGCAAACTTGTCTTTTACATTAAGCTGCCTTTCTGCAGGACTGAGTCCCCGCATCGGGATGGTGTCGGCGGTTCTCAGAAGACCGTGAGCAAAACATGGCCGTCCGGTCAGTTTCCCCAGATATTTCCCTATCAGAGCTGCCTGATTGAATCCTCTTCGCTTCTCTTTCTGAGAAAACAGCGGAACCGGCACAATAACGTCAAAGTCCAGCTCTGCCAGTGCCAGACGGTCTGCCATAATCCTTGCCAAATCTCTGGCAATGTAGGCTTTTCCGTTATACTTCAGAGCAAAAATCAGCGTTCTTGCATATAACCCGTATTCCGCGCAGCGCAGAGTCTTAACGCCATTCACCAGCCGCACATCTCCAGTGTCCCATCTGATATGCGAAATACAGTGATCGCACAAATGATAGGTTCTGGTATCATCTATCAGATTTCCGCAGCAGCTGCAGTATAATGCTGAAGGATACAACAGATCCAGACCCTTATCAGCCAGAGCAGCAAAACATTTTGCGAAAGGCATCATATTCCTTTCTTTCATTCTCTGTCCTTCCCTCACTTAGCCACCTCCATCAGCTCCTGCAGCCTGTATTTCAAACCGGAGTATCTCATTTTGATACGATTGTTGTCAATCATGGCATTCATTCTCTGTTGAGAGCCCACAAGCACCACTACTTTTTTCCCCCGTGTCACCGCTGTATACAGAAGATTTCTGGTAGCCAGTACCGGCGGAAACCAGGAAATCGGCATGACAACAATAGGAAACTCACTGCCCTGACTTTTGTGGACTGTGACAGCATAAGCATGTTCCAGTTCATCAAGCTGAGAAAATTCATAAGTCGCATATTTATCCTCATCAAAAATAACTGTCACCTGACCATATTCTTTATCAATTTTCTCGATAAAGCCCACATCCCCGTTAAAAACTCCCTGGCCTTCAGAAAAATCCCGACGCTTTTTCCATCCCAGTTCATAATTGTTTCTAATCTGCATCACTTTATCATTCTCACGAAAAATCCGGTCTCCTGATTTTTTCTCTGCCAGATCTTCCCGAGGTGGATTCAATGCCTGCTGAAGAATCTTGTTAAGCGCGATACTCCCAAGATTTCCTTTACGGACAGGCGTCAGCAGCTGAATATCCCTCACCGGTACAATTCCTTCATAATAGTCAGGAAGTCTTCTGGTAATAAGCTGTAAAAGCAGCTCAATCATCTGAGATTCAGACGAACGCTCCATAAAAAAGAAATCTTTATCTTTGCTGTTTAAAAAAGGATACTCTCCCTGGTTGATTCTGTGTGCGTTAACCACGATCATGCTTTCCTGGGCCTGACGGAAAATCTCTTTCAGCATAACGGTATGAACATATTCACTTTCGATGATATCGCGAAGCACGTTTCCTGCCCCCACTGAAGGAAGCTGATCGTAATCTCCCACCATAATCAGACGGGTTCCCGGCCTGATTGCTTCCATAAGTCCCTGCATCAGCATCAGATCGATCATGGAAGCCTCATCAACAATGATCACATCGTATTTTAACGGATCCTCACTGTTTTTTCCAAAATGCATGGTATCCTCACCCGGAGAATGACAATACTCAAGAAGACGATGCACCGTTGAAGCATAGTGACCACTGGTTTCAGTAATCCTTTTGGCGGCTCTGCCGGTTGGCGCCGCAATAGCAACTTTAAAACTGCTCTGTTCAAAAATGTTGATCAGTGTATTGATAATAGTAGTTTTTCCTGTACCGGGTCCTCCGGTAATCACAGAAAAGCCGCTGGTCAATGAGCTCTTCACTGCATAAATCTGCTGCTGAGAAAGTTCAATACCGCTCTGTACCTGTGTCATCCTTATCATGCTGTCAATGTCGACTGACAACGGTTTCAGTGATGCACTCTCAACGGCTGCAATGCTGCGGCAGACTTTCTGTTCAGCCAGATAATAGGCATACAGATACACTACAGCCTGTCCCTGCAGTGTATCCAGCTGGAGTTCTCCATCGAAAGCAAGTTCCACCACAGTTTCATAGACCATATCTCTTGACACATCCAGAAGCTGACCAACTTTTTCACAAAATTCTGTTACAGGCATGCAGGTGTTTCCTTCTCCTGCATAATATATCAAACCATACTTTATGCCGCTTTTAATGCGGAACGGACTTTCCTTCTCCATCCCCATTTTCATCGCAATTATATCTGCCTTCCGAAAACCAATCCCGCTTACCTCTTCCACCAGTCGGTAGGGGTTTTCACAGATGAGTTCAACAGCCTCTGCACCATAAACTTTATACAGTTTCAGAGCATATTCTGTCGAAATGCCTAATTTTTGAAACCTCAGGGATACGTTGGCAAACTCTCTATGTGCTGCAAAAGAATCTGCAATTGCCTCAGCTTTTTTTAACCCGATTCCACTGATCAGAGAAAGCTTTTCAGGTTCCTCCTCCATGATCCGCAGCGTATCCTCACCAAATCCTGCAACAATGGCAGAAGCTGTTTTCGGTCCTATGCCCTTGATCACGCCTGAAGCCAGAAAAGCTTCAATATCAGCTGTTCCTGTGGGCAGCATTTCCTCAAATTCTGTAAAAGCAAACTGTTCTCCGTAGGATGGATGCACTTTAAAAGAGCCCCGCAGTTTATACCGGGCTCCTTTTATACAGGAAGGGAGACAGCCGACCACAGTGAAATATTCTTCGTCTGTCTCCATCACCGCAATAGTATATCCGTTATCCTCGTTGTAAAAGATAATTTCAGTGATAATTCCCTGTTTTTCTTCCATATCTGATAAACCTATCTCAGCCAGTTTACATATCTGAGTTTTGCAGCCAGCTTATTTTTGGCATACTTACGTGAGTATTTCAGCAATACATCTCTATGATTATTTTTCGGATTCTTATGTACCAGTGCCACTACCAGATTCAGCACTTCTTCTGCCTGTTCCGGCGTTTCAACGATTCCCGCCTCCAGCAGATCATTGGCATCGATGACCAGATCCTCAGCAAAAACAGGCTCCCCGCTTCCGGTAATCTTACCCAGCATATAGTTTCTGGACTCTACCTTCATGGTAGGCTGATCATAGACGATTCTTACAGCTTTTCCCAGATTGTGAAGATACATATACCGTTCTTTCCCCATTTTGTGGAGAAAACGCTTAAACTCTTTATCTGTATTGAGGAAATTAATATCTATAATCTTTTCCACTCCGTCTATAAGATGAGTTTTTGTCTTTTCATCAAACTCCATTCTTTCGATGGCCGGAAGAGCCCGTTTCTTTGCTATTGCAGTATAAAGCAGGCCCAGCCTTCTCTCTCTTACGGGTCTGGTCTTATCAATATTATCACACAGCGTATTGAAAGAACGGGTATCTGACATGGACAGCTTGCCTGCAACATCCTCTCCCAGAACCACTGCGATAAGGCCTGTTCCTGCCAGCATTTTCAATCCTTTCCCTGCATTATCAGATGTCAGAATCCGTTCCAGCTCCATTCTGACTGTCCCAGGTCCCTCAGTCTCCATTTTCTTAAGGAGCAGACGCCAGTTATCCATAGCATCAAATACAGACTTATGCAGATCAAATCCTGTCTCTGCTGCAATTCTGACGGCGGTCATCATTGCTTCAGGCTTTTCCTTAAATAAGGCATCAGCATCTGCTGTGGTTCTAACCAGCTTTTCCTTAATGTCATTTCTTCCGCCAAAAGGATCTACAAAGCTCCTGTCCGGATTATCAGCCATAGCATCCAGAGTAAACATGTTCCCGGCCAGTACCGTTTCCACATCCCCCTCAAAATGTCTCACATCCAAAATACTGCCTTCAAGAACTGCCGGTTCATCATCCTCCTCAGAAGGAACCTCATAAGTGAAATCCAGACGGAAAACCTGTTTCTTCTTGCCGATGATTTTACCTTGCGGAAACAGCCTCTGCATATCAGAAAGCTCCGCTCGGGTAATCAGATCCCAGTCATAGGTCTGTTCACCCATAATTACAGTTCTTACACACTCACCTGCCGCATAAGTCTCGAATCCCTCTTTTTCCAGCGTTTTCAAAACACCCAGCACATCCTTGTCGAACTTTATCACTCCTGGTCTCCTCCATTTTCTTCAGATTGGTAAGCCGGCTTATAAATCCTTCTGTTGTCCAGTGTCCATACCCTGTCAGAGAATTCTCCGGCCTGTACGCCGTTTAAGGCATCTTCCATATCGAACATTCTGGCATCCAGAATGTCCAGATAGTGCAGTACCTCTGCCTCTGGAAACATAGGCTTTTTCGGACTTCCGAACTCAGGCTCATAATGATGTGACAGAATCATATGCTCCAGCATCAGCGTTTTCTCCCGAGGAAAATCAAGTTCTCCACAAACACGATCCAGCATCTTGATCCCCTGCACGATATGGCCGAGCATCTGACCTTCGAAGGAATATCCCGGCGAAACCCCGTATTCATTGGACAAAATCTCGTTAAGTTTCTCCATATCGTGAAGAATAACACCTGCTGCCACCAGATCTCTGTCAAGACCGGTATAAACCTCGCACACCCGAAGTCCGGTCATCAGCATCCGTTTTACATGGTACAGCAATCCGCCATACTCCGCATGATGATTTCTTGAAGCTGCCGGATAGTACATCAGTCTGTCACGATTCTCATTGAGAATTCTGGTACAGAGTCTTCGAAGATCCTGATCCTGCATTGCTTCTGCTGTCTGATAAATAAACTGAAACATAGATTCTGAAGATTCCGGTGCCGCTTTGATAAAATCGGAAATATCCAGATTGTCTTCTTCGTTGCTCATGCGGATTCTTCCTATCCTCAGCTGAGTCTGCCCCTGCCAGTCGGTAACCTGAGCCCTGACTTTGATGATATCCCCTTCTTTAATCTGTGAAAGTACCGGAATTTCAGCTTCTGTAATATCCCATTTCTTAGAGTTCACTTCACCGCTTTTATCTCCCAGCAACACGTCAAAATACTGCTTCTTGTTGGATCCGAGCTTGATACCCGCACTCTTTACCATAAAAAAGTCAGTAACTTCAGTCTGACTTTTCAAATCTGCTGCATAATACTGTTTCATAAAATCGTCTCCATAAAAAAATTCACTATACTAATTATATAACATTTGTTCCAATTAGTATAGTGATCAAATTGTGAAGATCTTTTCCCTCCAAATCCGATCTGATCTTCTGCTGTGAAACTGCTCTGTACATCTGTCTCCGGTTCATGACACTCGCGTTCTAAGCGCTCCGGCCTTCAATTGTGTGTCACTTTTCCAGATCCGCAAATACTATGCCTTTTTCAAAGCCACTCTTGCCTTAAACAGATCGCCGTCAATGACAATGCTGAACTGCCCGTTCATCAGTCCGGTCAAATCCTTTGCAATAGACAGTCCCAGACCGCTGCCCTCAGTATTTCTGGATTCGTCGCCACGTTTAAAGCGTTCCATCAGTTCGTCGGCACTGATATTCAGCTGCTCTTTTGATATATTCTTTACATCCAGACAGATCATGCCGTCTTCTTCCACAATATCCATGTAGACTCTGCTGCCGGGCAGAGCATACTTACTTACATTAGTCAGGAGATTTTCAATCACTCTCCAAAGCAGTTGTCCATCCGCCGTCACATATACAGATTCTGCCTTGTTTGTAAAAATAACCTCCAGATCCTTTTCAGAAAGCCGTTCCTCCATTTCACCCAGAGCCTGATTTACAATAGAGGTCATTTCCAGTTTCATCAGTTCAACCGGAATATTTCCGCTGGAGGCCTTCGCCGCCTCAAAGAGATCATCGGTCAGTTTCCTCAGTCTCTGTGTCTTTTCATCAATAATTTTCAGGTACTCCTGGGCATTCTCACTGTCAAGTCCCTCTGTTTTCAGTAAATCTATATAGGATATCATTGAGGTCAGCGGCGTCCTTAAATCATGTGACACATTTGAAATAAGATCAGTCTTCATCCGCTGATTTTTCAATTCGTTCTGTACAGCAATATTCATCGCCTGAGAAATCTCATTAATGCGCATTGCAAGTCTGTCCAGCTCACCATGATCATCAACGGGAATCTGGTAGTCAAGATTTCCCGCATTTATCTGCGCAACACCCTCTTTTACTGCCAGATACTTCCTGACCCACTTCGGTACAAAGATGAAAATTGCGATGAATACCGGAATCATTCCAAGCCATGTTGCAGACAAAAGTATACAGATCACGCAGACACCCATGACCTTCCAGAAGACACCTTCACTATCTTTTGCCGTTTCATACAGATACCAGATCAGTCTGCCTGCAATGGTATTTTTCCAGAATAAATGAGCCTTCAGTTTTTTTACAATAGACTGCAGAAAAAGCAGAAACAGTCCCATCAGCACCAGGTTTCCTGCCAGCATAAAAAGCATTTCCAGCCATCTTGGCTCAAATCCGTTATTATCTACAGTCAGACCTGACCATGCTGCCGCATCTTCAAGCTGCTTCTCACTCAGCAGCGCCAGCACACCGTTTTTATACCAGCTGCTTGACGCCAGCCAGTCCATGTGAACCACCGCCATGAAAACAATTCCGACACCGATGAAAAGCAGCGCCGCCAGCTGTAAATCTGTAAATATCCGGTCGAACCGGTTCAGTAGGATTCTGCCTTGATCATCTTTCCTGCCTACCTTTATCATTGAAATCACAAGGAAAACCAATGCTGCAAAAACAGCTGCAACAACGATCATCCAGACAGCTGATATCACATCATCCAGTCCCCTTACTTCTACTGTCTGAAAATACTCATATCCGCTGCCGTCAGTCATGAGCACTCCCGTATTATATTTCACCTCATAGGTTATAAGGAGTGCACAGATGGCAAAACATGCAATTTCTGCCGCAATCACAGTCAGCACTGAACTGCTTCCCCAGATAATACTTCTATAGCTTTTCGATTTTGTATCCAATTCCCCACACCACCTTTAAATATTTTGGACTTTTGGGATTAATCTCTATTTTTTCTCTGATCCTTCTGATGTGTACAGCTACTGTGTTTTCCGGATTATATGCAGGCTCTTTCCACACATTTTCATAGATTTGATCCATGGAAAACACTTTTCCCGCATTTTGTGTAAGAAGTTTCAGAATCCCAAATTCAGTCGGAGTCACAGTCACAGGCTCTCCGTCAACCCGCACCGTCTTTTCTTCATCATCGATCTCAAGTCCCCCTGTTTTATAAACCCCGCGTCTCTTTTCCATACTTCCCAGATCCACATATCTTCTGAGCTGGGACTTTACCCTTGCAATCAGTTCCAAAGGATTGAATGGTTTTGTAATATAATCGTCTGCGCCGACATTTAATCCGGTAATCTTATCATAGTCCTCTGATTTTGCCGACAGCATGATAATCGGGATATTCTTTTCTTCCCGAATTTTCATCGTCGCCTGCATCCCATCCATCTTTGGCATCATCACATCCATGATGATCAGATGCAGCGGATGAGTCCTGACAATGTTCAGAGCCTCTATACCGTCAAAAGCTTTCAGCACCGAATACCCCTCATTTCTCAGATAAATCTCTATCGCGCCCGCAATCTCTTTATCGTCATCACAAACAAGTATATTCATCCCCTGTATCTCCTTTCGTTCTGCATTCTTATCGTAACACTCAAATATTACAAAGCAGTGGTGTTAATTCTTACGATTTTCTTAATTCAGTGTAACAAGACCAATTCAAATTGTCAAAAAAAATCAGTCCTCCGACTGCTGTGATGCATCTGCGGCATCCAAAATGTCAGAGGACTATTCCATTTCTCGTTCCAGAAGCTTTTTTATCTTTGCAAAAGCTCTTACCTCTATGGTTTTTACAGTGTTGTAGTTGAGCTGAAGCATTTCAGCAATTTCCACTAAGGAAAACCCCTGATCAAAGCGAAGCCAGATGATATCCGGAACCGGCGGTTCAAAACTGTTCACAATTGATTTGATGGCATCTTTATCAATCCCGTTTTCCATAACACACCACAGCTTGTAGCTGCTGCTTTCAAACGGTTCCCAGTCTGCAGCCGCACAGTCAGAGTAATTGATCTCCCATGCCTCAATTCTTCTGCGCTGTATGCCACAGGCGATCATCTTCCTATAAGCTATCTTGTACAGCCATGCATTGATTTTTTCAGGCTCCCGCAGCTGGTGAAGGCCATTATATGCCGCGATAAAAATTTCCTGTACAAAATCCTCGCGGACTGATTCGGGAATCTCAAAGTAGACCGCAAGCTGCTTCATCAGGCCAAGCTTGCTGCAGAGAAGCGATTCCAGTTCTTCCGGCGGTTTAGTTCGATTCATCTGAAAGAACTGCCTTGATATAGTATTTCACAATCTGCTCCAGACACTGAAGCTGTTTCAGATTGCAGCGATCCAGAGAAGCAAGCAGCTTCTCTTTCAAAAGCTGCCGTTCTCCTTCATCATCCGACGGACCTCTGCCCCCAGCCAGAAGATAATCTGCAGATACATCAAGGGCCTGTGTCAGAAGATACAGATTCCTGATAGATACACCTTTTTCCCCGTATTCCAAATCGGCAATAAACTTAGGAGAAAGGTCAAGATATCCAGCAAGCTCTTCTCTTGTCAGTTTGCTTAGCTCCCGCTGACTTCGGATCCGTCTTCCCATTTCTATGTAGTTTAACTGTTTTAGTTCGTGAATGTGCTTCGTCATGCTTCGAAAAGTTCTCCCTGTTTTACTTAATCCGGCCTTCATTGTTATAGTTTATGGGTACTTTGCAATTTAATAAACAACCCTTCGGGAGAATTTACTATAACCAGTAAGGGAATCAAAACTTTTTTGAAAAAAATGTCGAAACTTGAAACTATTTGCGATAAAAAAATCTCTATATTAAGTGTAGTAATAGATTTATCACGAAAGCAAAAATCATTAGGAGGTCTATGCAACATGAAGAAAACACCGCAGCAATGTATAGCAGGCAACCTGAAATATCTGAGACAGTATTACGGATACACTCAGTGGCAGCTGGCAGAGCTTATGCATATCGGCAGAAGTACATATACAGCCATGGAACTGGGCAATAAGATCCCTCGTGTGGATTTGCTGGTCAAACTGGCTGAAATCTATCACATTAACATCGACACACTTTTTGAAACAAATACGCGCAAATTTATCAGGGAAATCACCCTTGCCAATGCAAACAGCCAGCAAATCATCGAGTTTGTTGATCTGTATCACAAACTTTCCCCTTTTTCCCAGGGCTGTCTGTTCGAAAAAGCCTCCGAACTGCTGTTAAAAGAAAAGGAAAAGGGACGATAATCCGCAGCTTTTCGCTCTCACACAAAAACTGCTTATCTCAGATGCTGCAAACAAAGATTGCAGTCTATTTTTTCCGAGAATAAGCAGTTCTTTTGAGATGCTTGTTTTTTCAATTGCTGCAGGGTTTCTTCCGCCCACAATCATTTTACTTTTTTTTCCCAGGCAAAGCGAAAACCATGACGAGGGTGGAAATAACCATGGTTCCTGCCAGAATCAACAGCGGTACAGCTGCAGATGTAAGCTGCGTGCCAGTAAATCCTACAGCTTCTGTATCCCTCATTCCAACAACAATCAGATATCCTAGTGCCAGTATCCCGCTGACTAAGGTAACGGCCAGTGCACCACAGGCCACTTTACAATTTCCCTTCATTTTCTCATCCCCCATAATTTTTCTAAGTCGCGCCGTGCAGTACCGCAGCGGCTCTCTTTCCTTTTGCAGTTTTATTATATCAGATTCCCTTAGTCTTTCCATATTCAGTGCTTACAATACTCTTACATTTTTGTAAGCTTCATTCCAAAGAGAATTTGCTTTTCGCTCTGTAATTATGATAGAATAACTCTGTGAAGTTCTTATGGAGTCCGTGTAGATATTTTCTCACAGAAATAAGAAGAAAAAAACATTGAAGGAGATTGATACGGTCTGCAGCTGCGCACCGTATGAGAAAAAAATATGAACTTTTGTCTGTTTGGAGCAAGCAGTGACAGCGCTGCCTCCATTTATTATGAAAAAACAACTGAACTGAGTAGGGAAATGGCCCGCAGAGGTATCGGTATGGTCTTTGGAGGAGGCGCTACAGGCCTAATGGGTGCAGCATGCCGGGGCATGAGCCGGGAAGGTGGCAATATTATTGGAATTGCGCCTAAATTCTTCGATAAAGAAGGTGTTCTTTCAAAGGATTGCACAGAACTGATTTTCACTGATACCATGCGTCAAAGAAAACAGCTCATGGAAAACCTGTCTGACGGATTTATCGTCACCCCCGGAGGAATCGGTACATTAGAAGAGTTCTTTGAAATATACACGCTTCTACAACTTGAACGCCATCAAAAACCTATCGCCCTTTATAATATTAATGGCTATTTTGACAAACTGCTTTCCCTTCTTCAGCATACAGCATCTGAAGGATTTCTTTCCCAAAACTGTCTTTCCCTGTTTGGCATATTTGACGAACCTGTGCCGCTGCTGAATTACCTTTCATCAAAAGCAGGCAAATAAAGGAGCATCCATCATGAATAGTACAAAGGATAACATAGCAGCAGCTTTTCTCGGCCTCCTGGAGGCTAAACCTATTGATAAAATTACAGTGAAAGATGTGGTGGACGTCTGCGGAATTACACGTCAGACGTTTTACTACCATTTTGAGGATATCTTTGATCTTCTCAGTTATGTAGTGAAAATACAAGAGGACTATCTGCTCCAGCAGACCGGAACAACTTCTGACTTGAGAGAAGGCCTTCGTATTTTCATCTCTGTTTTCATTGAAAATAAAAAATTCTTTCAGAATCTGATGAATTCACAAAACAGAGAACAGGCAGAAAGAATTCTCCTCTCAGCTGCCCGTTCATGTCTCCAGAAACAGGCCACAGAAAAAGGTCTGTTCTCTCAACTAAAATATGCGGATATGGAAACTGCGCTCACCTTTTATACCTATGCTCTTTTTGGAGTTCTCTACGAATCCTGCAGAAAAAAAGAGGTAAATGAAGATCTTCTGGCAGATCAGCTCTGCCGCTTGATTCAAGGCGATATGCTGTCAAAATAACAAGGGAGACCATATCCTCATAAAGAAACCCAATATTATTTTCTCAGGGATTTTTTCCTATCGGCAGCCATCTGCCTCAGCTCCTCAAAGCTTTCCCGAAACTTTACAGACACAGCGCTTGGATTTCGTCTCAGGATCTGTAGCATTTTTTCATAACGTCTGTCTCTTCTCCGCTCCAGCTCCACTTCCATTCTATGAATCTGTTCTTTCAGATTCTGAAATTCCTCAATACCTTCAAGCAGTACTTTTAAATCCACTGCAGACTGAAACGCTCTTGTCGCATCTGCTGCAAACAGAATCACACATAGCAGCGTGATCAGATCCGCCCATACTGAAGGAATCTGCAACACCAGATTTTCTACAAGAGGGTGCAGAACTTTAACCAGAAAGACAGAGAATATTCCCCAGGCCAGAGAGCATTCCGCACAAATATAACCGTTCAGGTTATATTTGTGACTGCTGTAATCCCAATATCTGACGTGAAACAGTCTTTCCATCGCAGCTCCCGTAAGATACTCCAGTATCGTGGCACCCAGCATACCCAGAAGAAAAACCAAAAACACATTTGAAACAACGGGCAAAGTCACCCAGAGCACAATTACAGCACCAAAGCCATAAATAGGTACAATCGGTCCCCTTAGAAATCCCCTGTTAATCCATTCTCCCTTCTTTACAGACACATAACAAGACTCCCAAATCCATCCTAAAAAGCAATATGAAAAGAAAAACAACAGCCACTGTGACTGTGTGTACACCATGTCTATCCCCCCTTTTGTGCTTTTCAGAATACTACGTTGGAACAGGAAAAGCTATGATCAGTTTCTGCCATCTGTCTTAACACAAATTCAAATCTGTCAGAATTTCTTACACTTTTACTCATCTGTAAAGACATCGCTGACAGATTAACAATGGCAAACCTGCTGCCGGTATGTTATATAGTATAAACATGAAACGGAGGTAAAACTATGAACGAAGTAAAGACACCAAAAAAACCTTTGCTGTACTATTATGGAATTGTCCTGCTGGTGCTGATTCTGTTCAACGCTCTGGCAATGCCTTATCTGGCCCAGCGTCAAATCACAGAGGTGGATTACGGTTCTTTTATTAAAATGACAGAAAGCAAAAAAATCGGTCAGGTGGAAATCACTGACAACCAGATACTTTTCACCAATAAAGACGGCACTAAAATCTACAAGACGGGACTCATGGACGATCCTGACATCACACAGCGGCTTTATGAATCAGGGGCAAAATTCTCGAGCAAAATCTATGAAGAAATGTCCCCGATCCTCAGCATTCTTCTCAGCTGGATTCTTCCACTGGTCATTATCATTTTCATCGGACAAATCATGTCTAAGAAACTTCGGGACAAAGCAGGCGGGGGCAGTAGTGCCATGATGTTCGGAATGGGAAAATCCAGTGCCAAGGTCTACATCAAATCCTCAGACGGAATCAGATTTTCTGATGTTGCCGGAGAAGATGAGGCAAAAGAAAACCTTTCCGAAATTGTGGACTACCTTCATGATCCGGGAAAATATCAGCAGATAGGGGCCTCCATGCCAAAGGGTATCCTGCTGGTCGGTCCTCCGGGAACAGGAAAAACGCTGCTGGCAAAGGCAGTAGCCGGAGAAGCGAACGTTCCTTTCTTTTCTATTTCCGGTTCAGAATTTGTGGAAATGTTTGTCGGCATGGGAGCTTCCAAAGTACGCGATCTTTTTAAGCAGGCCAAAGACAAAGCGCCGTGTATTGTCTTCATTGACGAAATCGATGCCATCGGGAAAAAACGTGACGGACACCTTGGTGGAAACGACGAACGTGAGCAGACGTTAAACCAGCTGCTTACTGAAATGGATGGATTTGAAGAAAACACCGGAGTTATCATTCTAGCT
>CABSEO010000001.1 GCA_902476665.1 uncultured Emergencia sp. | reverse complement strand
AGTGCACGGTTGGCGTCGTCATTTTCCAGGAACGGAATCATGGCTGTAGCGACGGACACTACCTGTTTTGGTGATACGTCCATCATGTCTACCACTTCTCTTGGAAACATGGTGATTTCTCCGCCTGCGCCTCTGCCGGCAACCTTTGCGTTAACAAAGCGTCCTTCTTCATCCAGCGGCTCATTGGCCTGAGCAATGATTAGCAGTTCTTCTTCATCTGCAGTAATATAGCGGATTTCATCTGTAACGATACCGGTCTCCTTATCTACCACTCTGTACGGTGTTTTGATGAAGCCATACTCATCAATAATACCATAAGTGGTCAGAGAACCGATCAGACCGATATTCGGACCTTCTGGTGTCTCGATCGGACACATTCTGCCGTAATGGGACTGATGTACATCTCGTACTTCCATGCCGGCTCTTTCTCTGGAAAGACCTCCCGGACCAAGGGCAGAAAGTCTTCTCTTATGCGTCAGTTCTGCCAGAGGATTGTTCTGGTCCATGAACTGAGACAACTGAGAGCTTCCGAAGAACTCCTTAATAGCTGCTGTAACAGGTCTGATATTCATCAGTGCCTGTGGTGTAGTCATTTCAATATCCTGAATGGTCATTCTCTCCTTAACGACTCTTTCCATTCTGGCAAGGCCGATACGGAACTGATTCTGCAGCAGTTCCCCTACGGTTCTCAGTCTTCTGTTGCCCAGATGGTCGATGTCATCAGTAGTTCCGATGCCATAGTTCAGGTTCAGAATATAGCTGACGGAAGCAATAATATCTTCCATAATAATATGCTTTGGTGACAGGTCGTTCTTTCTTGCCGCCAGCGCACGTCTGATTTCATCTTCGCCCTGGCATTGTTCCAGAATTTCCATGAGTACAGGATAATAAACCTTATCGGCAATCTTCAGATCACTGATATCAAAATCCACATATTTGCTCACTTCAACAAATCTGCTGCCGATCACTTTGGTAACTCTGGTTTCGTCATCCTTGGCATAGGCCATTACATACTCTACGCCTGCATTTTCAATGTCTTTTGCAAGGGCACGACTGATCTTGCTGCCGGCTTCTGCCAGAATCTCTCCGGTATTCGGATCGATAACATCCTCAGCAACCACCACATCAGGCAGTCTTCCCAATACATGGCCGGTCAAACGATTTGCAATCGCCAGTTTTTTGTTGTATTTATATCTTCCTACCTTTGCAAGGTCATATCTCTTTGGATCAAAAAACAACGAATTAAGCAGTGACTTGGCACTGTCCACTGTTGGTGGTTCACCAGGTCTCAGCTTTTTATAGATTTCCTTCAGACCACTTTCGTAGTCATTGGTTGTGTCCTTTTCCAGTGTTTTCAGGAGTCTGCTGTCTTCGCCAAAAAGCTCAATAATTTCTCTGTCTGAACCGATTCCCAGCGCTCTGAGAAGAGTTGTCAAAGGCTGTTTTCTTGTTCTGTCCACTCTGACAGAGATAATCTCGTTAGAGTCTGTCTCATACTCTAACCATGCACCTCTGTTTGGAATAATCTGGGTTGAGTAAAGCTTATTATTGGACTTGTCGGTTTCAGCACTGTAGTACGGTCCCGGAGAACGAACCAGCTGCGTTACAATTACACGTTCCGCACCATTGTAGATAAAGGTTCCCTTTTCAGTCATCAGAGGGAAATCTCCCATGAATACTTCCTGTTCCTTTACCTCTCCTGTCTCCTTATTGACAAGTCTGACTCTAACTTTTAACGGAGCTGCGTATGTTACATCTCTCTCTTTACATTCCTCCTGTTCATACTTCGGAGGATCGTTCAGGGAGTAATCAATGAATTCTAAAATCAGATTATCCGCATAATCTCTGATTGGGGAAATGTCTTCGAAAACCTCTCTCAGACCTTCCCTGATAAACCAGTCGTATGATTTTGTCTGGATCTCAATCAGGTTCGGCATCTGCCCGACTTCATTGATTTTCGAGAATGTCATACGGTCTTTTCTACCTACATGGATAGGTTTTGGCATATTTATCACTCCTTATATCTTAACAGTTTACATTTGCGTGGCAGTCTATTATGATACCATAAACTTGTCAAATAGTCAAGCTGATTCAAAAAATACATGATTTTTTTCTCATCAGTGCAAAAACAGATTCTGCGCCCTGTATGATCAATTCTGGACACTTTTACCAAAAGCCATACCTTTCCTGACAGAAACTACAGCTTCTTTACCATATCATACCATATTGCGCCGCCGTGAACCGAACCGGAAACGCCCAGATTCTCATAGCCGAATCTTGCATAATAGTGAATCAGATGCTCCTTACAAGTCAGAGCCATAGACTTCATCCCCAGTTCACGGGCCCGCGCCGAAGCGGCTTCAAGCATCCTGCCTGCAAAACCCTGCTTCTGATGTTCAGGATCGGTTATGACAGACAGTACCGCACAGACATTCCCCAAAGGGCCTTTTTCCATTTCAAAGACTTCATCTGTAATGACCGGTGCCGCCATGGGAATCATGCTGATCGCAGAAACAATTTCACCATCAGTCTCTCCAATCAGAAGGTAGTCCGGATAGTTGGCAAGTCTCCACTGATACTTTTCCAGACTTGCCGCCTCTGCCGGAGGAAAACATACCCGTTCTATCTCCCAGACTCTGTCTATATCTCTTTCATTCGCCGTTCTAATCTTCAGTTCCATTTCAACACCTCACATGTATACATCCATTATTACCGTCGCTTCCGACGAAGTATTTTATTTCAATCATAATATATCATCTGGATTATCTCAAGTCAAAGAAATATCCAGATATTTCCGCAAAAGGCTGCAGCCTCCAACTGGCGTCGATCAAATAAACCACATTATCCAAAATATCAAAAAGCACTAAAACGAGTATAAATATAAAAGATCATTATCCAGAAAATAAAAAAATCAGATTAAAAATATAAGCAATTTGAATTCTACCCGGCTGATCCCGCTATTTTTTATACTCAATTTAACATTTTTCGGTTACTTTGGTTAAAAACTGTTAAATTTTAATTTTTGTCTGTCTTTGTCCTCCTGATATTTATACTCATTTTTATCAAAACAGACATTTATGGTTAACACACTCATCCAGATTACTCAACAGCATTGATCTCGGAAGAAAGGACAAACAGATTTCCCAGTCATTTCTCATTTACAAAATATTACAGAACAATATTTTCTCTATATTAAAAAAGGGCCATGCCCTAACGATCCTTTTCGCTAATGCAGCAGCCCTTTTTGCCAGTTTATTTAATTTACAGAATGAAACTATTTCAGTTCAATCTTAGCGCCAACTTCTTCAAGCTGAGTCTTGATAGCTTCTGCTTCAGCCTTTTCAACGCCTTCTTTAACATTGGATGGAGCTCCGTCTACCAGTTCCTTAGCCTCTTTCAGGCCCAGACCGGTGATTTCTCTTACAGCCTTGATAACCTTAATCTTTTCGGAACCAACTTCAGCCAGAACTACAGTGAATTCAGACTGTTCTTCTTCAGCAGCAGCAGCACCTGCAGCGCCTGCAACTGCTACTGGAGCAGCAGCGGATACGCCAAATTCTTCTTCACAAGCTTTAACTAATTCGTTTAACTCTAAAACGGACATCGCTTTGATAGCTTCAATGATCTGTTCTTTATTCATTTTCTTTTCTCCTTTATTTATATTTTGGTTTCAGTTCTCGTTCTCTGCGACAGACTATATCGTTGCCGCCAAAAAAAGTTTCACAGATTTATGCGGCCGGATTAAGCCTCTTTTTCTTCTGCAATAGCTGCCAGAGTTCTGACAAACTTGCTGACAGGGGACTGGATGCTGCCCATGAACTTAGCAATGAGCACATCTCTGGATGGAATATCAGCAATCTGTTCGATACCGGCCTTATCATAATAAGTGCCCTCTACCACACCTGCTTTGAATTCCATCTTCTTATATTTTTTAATCAGTTCATTGATAGTTCTTGCCGGAGCAGTAGCATCTTCGCTGCTGACAGCCAGTGCGGTCGGTCCGTCCAGAACTTCTGCAAGAGGAGCGTAGTCTGTGCCTTCGATAGCTCTCTTGATTAAAGTGTTCTTGTAAACTGTATAGTCAACGTTCGCTTCACGAAGAGTCTTTCTCATAGCATCAGCCTCTGCAACATTGATGCCCATGTAGTCGATTACTACTGCGGACTGTGCATTTTCCAGCTTGCTCTTAATTTCATCAATGATGATCTGTTTCTGCTGTTTTGCTTCTACTGACATATTTTTTTCTGTTCTCCTTTCTGGAACTGCCGACAGGCAGTTCACGAATCTGGTACTCAATAAAAAGCCCTGTCTTGCGGCAGCCGTAAGACAGGGTCAATATCTATATATTGTACCTCGGCGGGAAATTAAGCCTTTCGGCACCCGCTGTCTACGGTTAAATCTCAAAGTTTATGTTTTTGATTAACCAATCAGAGCCGGATTGATTTTGATTCCAGGGCCCATAGTTGCTGCAACAGTAACGCTTCTCAGATACTGACCTTTTGCAGTAGCCGGTTTTGCTTTTACGATTGCTTCCAGAAGAGCGTTGAAGTTTTCTTCCAGCTTTTCCGGACCGAATGAGCTCTTTCCGATTGGAGTATGGATAATGTTCTGCTTATCCAGACGATATTCAACCTTACCGGCTTTAATCTCTGCTAAAGCTTTTTCAAGATCCATGGTTACTGTGCCTGATTTAGGGTTCGGCATCAGACCCTTAGGTCCCAGGATTTTACCCAGTCTACCAACAACACCCATCATATCAGGTGTAGCAACAACTACGTCGAAATCAAACCAGTTTTCAGTCTGAATCTTCTGAGCCATTTCTTCTGCTCCGACATAGTCAGCACCAGCCTTTTCAGCTTCTTCAGCCTTAGGGCCTTTTGCAAATACCAATACTTTTACGCTTTTACCAGTTCCGTTAGGCAGTACGATTGCACCTCTAACCTGCTGGTCAGCGTGTCTTCCGTCAACGCCAAGCTTTACGTGAACTTCTACAGTTTCATCAAACTTAGCTCTTGAAGTTTCACATGCTAATTTCATAGCCTGAGAAACTTCGTGCAGCTGTGATTTGTCAAATTTGGCAGCTGCTTCCTTGTAGCCTTTGCCTCTCTTTGGCATAATTTTTACCTCCTTGTGGTGTTAACGAACGGTTCAACAGCCGTTCTCCCATCTTCTTAGTCTTCTACTACGATACCCATGCTTCTTGCAGTACCCTTGATCATGTCTGTTGCTGCTTCAAGAGTTGCCGCATTTAAGTCAGGCATCTTTGTCTTTGCGATTTCTTCTACCTGAGCATATGTCAGAGTAGCAACCTTTTTCTTGTTAGGTTCTCCGGATGCTGCATCCAGTCCAGCTGCTTTTTTCAGTAATACTGCTGCTGGCGGAGTCTTAGTCACAAATGTGAAAGATCTGTCTGCATATACAGTGATTACTACTGGAATTACCATACCAGGCTGATCCTGTGTTCTGGCATTGAACTGTTTACAGAAGTCCATGATGTTCACGCCCTTCTGACCCAGAGCAGGTCCTACTGGAGGTGCTGGAGTAGCATTTCCGGCCGCAATCTGAAGTTTGATATAACCTTCAACTTTCTTAGCCATTATTCTTCTCCTTTCTCTATAGCTGTACGCTACAGTTTATCTACCTGTCCGAACTCAAGTTCAACAGGTGTATCTCTACCGAACATGGAAACCTTAACGGTCAGTACCTGTTTTTCTTTGTTGATTTCCATCACTTCACCCATGAAGCTCTCGAAAGGTCCACTGATAACACGTACTGTGTCTCCGATTTTCACGTCCAGATCGATGTAAACTTTTTCGATTCCCATTCTTGCGACTTCCTCGTCGGTAAGAGGAATCGGGTCGGAGCCATGACCTACGAACCCCGTGACACCCTGTGTATTTCTTACAAGGTACCAGGACTCATTGGTAACAATCATCTTTATAATTACATAACCCGGAAACATTTTCCTGGTCTTTATCTTGCGCTGGCCGTCTTTGATTTCGACTCTATCTTCAGTCGGCACGATGATGTCCAAAATTAAATCCTGCATTCCACGGTTTTCAACCATCTTTTCGATATTCACTTTTACCTTGTTCTCGTGACCCGAATAGGTATGGACTACATACCACTTGGCCTGGCCATCGCCTCTGATGCCTTCTCCCAAAAGCGGAGAAGCTACGTTGTTGTTTTCAAAATCAGACATTTTTCGTACCTTCTTCTTTTTTTAGTTAGTCAGTGTGATGCCCAAAACTGCTTTTAATGCAGCCAGAACGCCTGTGTCAATTAACCAGAAGCCCAGTGCGAAAACGGCGCAGGTAGCAATTACTACACCTGTAAAGGTTCCCAGCTCTTTCTTGGTCGGCCAGACTACCTTGCTCATTTCCAGCTTAATACCCTTGAAATATTCTTTGGCACTGCCGGATTTCTTAGCTTTTGCCGCAGCCTTTTTTGCTTGGTCCTTGTTTGCCATGTTAATCTCTCCTTATTTAGTCTCTTTGTGAAGAGTTTCTTTCTTGCAGAACTTGCAGTACTTTTTCAGTTCGATACGATCAGGATCGTTCTTCTTGTTCTTCATAGTGTTGTAGTTTCTCTGCTTGCACTCAGTGCACGCCAATGTAACTTTTACTCTCATTACGATTGTCCTCCGTCTTCTAACTCAAAATTCAGAGCCAGTCTTACCAGCTCTGTTACGAATAATCATAAAGTTGCCTATTAAGTATACTAGAGCAGAATGTCAATGTCAACGCTTTTTTGAATTTTATTGAGGGAAATTTGCCCAAAATCTGCCAAATGTCTACTTTCTCGAATACCATTGACAGATCTTTTCCGTAAAATGTTCACTTTACGACTCAAAATTCGCCTCAATGCCCTTTCCCCACTCTATAAGTTCCAGATAATCACTGCTCTCATCTGTCCGGCAATGTCAAGGCAATAGCCGAATGCCACATTGGAAAATGTGGTCAGGTTATTCCTTTTCAGATCCAGCTCCCCTTCTTTTATATTTTTCTAAGATTCAAAATAGTTCCTTATCGCTTGCTCCACAAAAGAGCCTTTAAGAACACCATCCGTTGCTAATATACAGTAATTCTGCTAGAAATCATCTCCCCCTCACATTGATGTGAAACACCCAGTCTCCGAAAACCTGCATACTGACAATCCGTAAGCTCCATTTGCGGTATAACCATGACCGAGGAAGGCTCTCATCCAGATAATCTGACTGTCATCTGTAAAGCCAAATTTTCAAATGCATAATTCCCCACCCATAGCAGGATTTTATAAGGTATCTCAAATATCAATCCGTAATCCATTTCCTGCTGATAAAAGAGACAGATATCCCAAACAGCATCAGTACAAAAAAACCACTCAGACTGAATTTACGTCTGTACATCTCAAAATTCGACAAATCTTCTTCTAGCGAATCCTTTTGTTCTTTATACATATTTATATACCTCATATATTTTCTCTCTTAACTGCCGTTTCATGCTGTTCCGATTTCCGAATCTGTATTTCCTGATTTCTGAAATTGGTTCTGTCTCGGCATGCTTCACATTTTCATTCTTCCTTTCCTTGAGCTGTGTAATTCTTTCATCTGCCAACGCCCGCAGTGTCTCCCTAGGAATTCCGCCTGTATGTCGTCTTGTCAAAACAATATACATGCAGTTTTCCAGACAGAAATCAATCAGAGACTGAAACTCTGAAGCAGTATTTTCAATATCAGTCACAGTAAGAATCATCACCGTCCTTCATTCTGTAAATGCTGCATCTGTTTTTTCCACACCGTCATAAAACAGAACTGAATTCAAAGAATTTGTGTCAATATCTTCTGGTTACATACACAGCAGGTTTCGTTACGACCGGCTCATCGTAACATCATTGCCGCCGCCATAATTCCCCGTTTTCCGTGATGTCCCCGATGTGAAAAGAAGATGTCTTTATTGCATTTTGTGCAAAGCTCCATATCGCTGATATGTTCTGCTCTCACTCCCTTCTGCAACAGATCATATCGGATAACCCTCTTCAAGTCCAGATAGTATTTGACGCCTTTATTATATGCAAACTGTCTGTATGCTTCATTCTTTTCAAAAAAGCCATCTGCTACATCCTTGTCGATCTCAAAACAGTCCTGACAAAGGGCCGGTCCCAGACCTGTCACAATGTCCCCGGCTCTGCATCCGTAATCATGCTCCATTTTGTCAATCATAGCACTGCTGATACCTGCAAGGGTTCCCTTCCATCCGGAATGTGCAAGACCGATAACCCGTCTGACAGGATCATAGAAATAAACCGCATTACAGTCTGCATGACCGGTCACAAGAGCAAGCCCCTTAATGTCCGTTACCAGACCATCCACATCATCATAGTCACGAATTCTAGTAATGCCTTTACCTCCATCGGCCTCTGTAACTGCCCGGATATTAGAAGTATGAGTCTGAGCAGTGCGAATCATTCTGTCCGGAGATACTTCCAGAATCTCCGCCAGGATTCCATAGTTCTTTCGGATATTTTCCGCAGAATCCAGATCCCACGCTCCAAAATTCCAGCTGCTGCAGCAGCCGCTGCTCACTCCTGCAAAGCGTGTAGTAAACAGGTGTACAAGGTCTTTATATACTTCAAAGCTGCGCAGGGTCAAATATCTGCACTCTCCCCTGCAATGCATGGTATAGTTTTCCGTTTGCTCTCTAATCATCATAATCCTCCCCGATATTTTCTCTCATTGTCTTTTATTTTACCACAAAAAGGGCCGCAGAAAAAAAGAATTCCTTCTTTTTCCGCAGCCCTCTGGCTACAATTATATATAATATCTTTTAAAATCCCAGTTCTTCTCCTACGATGATCACATGGAAATCGGATTCAATGGGTTTTCTGTGCAGAATCACTGTAATATTACAGATTCTTTCCAATGATCTGCAGCTGGGACAGATTCCACACTTCACACAAGCACATTCATCTCCATATTTAATATTATCCATAGGAGCTGCAATAAACCGGATTCGCTCTCTTGCGGCATTTTCATCAGGCACCAGTTTGTTAACACCAGCAACAACAATGATTCTATCAGCACCATAAAGACTTCCTGCAACCCGGTTTCCTACACCATCCACATTGACAATTTCGCCTTTCATTGTAATGGCATTTGCCCCCAGAAGAAAAACATCGGCTGTCAGATATTCAGCAAGAATAGCTTTGGCCTCTTCACGAGTTGGGGCCTTAAGATATCCATAATTTGCATCACTTTTCCAACTGTGAAGATTCAGTGCAGCTATGTTTGGAATTGCTCTGCATCCTTTTTTCTCAAGGTCGTCGTCTAGATTCAGACTGTAAACAGTATGTGAATCACCCACTCCTATCACTGATTCGTCAGGAATCAGGGAAAGCAGCAAGTTCGCCGCCGCTTCCCTATTTTCTGTATAATATGCCTGAAATCCATTCTCCCGCAGATGCTTTACAGCGTTTTTTCCTTTGCATTCATAAAACTGTTTTTTAATTGCAGCAACATCATAAGCCGCATCATTGATACGAAAATTATTCATTGAGCTCTTTTTCATATTTTTCTACATCAGCAATTACAAGTTCCATGATTTCCTTGCCTTCTTCCCCTGCATATTCTACAATATCATCTCTGACAACACTGCTGGCATCTACAAAAGCCTGCCTTTGTTCCTCTGTCAACTCCACCACCTTCATCTCTGGTTTCTTTTCCATGATAATATCAAATTTTTCCTGCAGTACTTTCTCCAATGTATCTGATGCAAAGCCTTCCATTTCTGCTTTTATACTGTCAAGAATTTGCTTGTCTTCATCACTGAGGCCGTTATAAAAGTCTCCGTTAAAAGCAACGAAGCTTGCCATCTGTGCATGATTGGACATGGTGATATAATCCTGCACCTCATAAAACTTCATTTCTTCAATAGCATTGAGAGGCTGTTCCGTTCCTTCCACAGTTTTCAGCTGCAATGCGCTATATGTTTCCATGAAAGCCACGTTTGTAGGGCTTGCTCCCAGAGCTTCATAATTTGCTGCAATCAACGGTGATGCCATGATTCTCATTTTAAATCCGTTAAAGTCTTCCAAAGTCTGCAGTGGTTTGTTGGCTGTCCATTGCATATTGCCTAAAGACATCCAGTCATATACATGGATTCCTTTCTCTTCAAACATATCATTCAGCTTCTTTGTTGCTTCTCCTTCAGTTAATACCTTTTCATTAACTTTATTATCCTCACTGAATAGAAAATTCAGCGATAACGCTTGGGCTGCAGGAAAAGTACTTCCTACATCCCCGGAAGCAAAAATTCCTATATCAATTCCACCAGTCTGAATCATTTCAAGCTGAGCTGCGGAATCCCCTAACTGTCCTACAGGATATACTTCAACTGTAATTCTTCCTCCAGATTTTTCGTTGACCAGTTTTGCAAACTCATTTGCCCACATGTCATACATTGTATCCTGAGATTCTGTATGAGCCAGCTTCCAGGTTTCCTTCTCTCCCGAGGCTGCACTCTGGTCTGAGTCGCCACCACAAGCTGTAAAGCATGCCAAAATAAGGGATATACCTGTAATTAAACTTAACAACTTCTTCTTCATTTTTATTCTCCTTTCTCATTTTATTAAATAAACACTCTGTAAAATGTAATAATCTGCGGAAAGAAAATCAGTAATACTGATATTACAATCAGAATAACCATATAAGCCGGCAAACCTTTTACCACCCTTGTATATGGCACATCAAATGCCGCACAAGCAGTAAATATATTGCACCCGAACGGCGGTGACACAGCTCCTACGGTATTCTGCATAGTGATGATAATCCCCAGCCAAATTGGATCAATCCCCGCCGCCATTGCTGGACCGTAGAACATAGGAGTTAAAACAACGATAGCTACCAACGGATCGACAAACATACATGCGATAAAGAAAAATAAGGTCACACAGGCCAAAATGAGAATCTGTGACGGATTGTCTCCCAAAATCCCGCTTGTCAGCATCTGTGGTACATTTGCGTAAGTCAGCACCAGTGAAAAGATTTGTCCGCTGGAGAGCAGGATGAACAAAGTCGCTGTAACTGCTCCTGTAGACAAAGCAATTTTACCAATATCTTTTAGCTTTACTGTTCTGTAAATGCAGACTTCCAAGATAAATGCGTATAAAACTGAAATGGCTGCAGCCTCTGTCGGACTGGCTAGTCCCGAATAAATACTACCCACTACAACAACTGGAAATCCCAGTGGCAGCAGTGCCTTTTTTAATGCCTGGCCTCTCTCTTTCCATGTGGTCTTTTCCATTTTAGCCACATCAAGTCTCTTGGAATGAAAATGTGAATATAGACAGAACAGCACACAAAGCATGATGCCGGGACCGATACCTGCAATAAACATTTCTCCTACAGAAGTGCCTGTCACTACGCAGTACATGATCATAGCCACACTAGGAGGTATAAACATAGCAATGTTAGCAGACGCTACAATTAGCCCATTGATATCTTCATCTCTGTATCCGGCCTTTAGCATATTGGGGCGCATTGTCTTTCCGATCGCCACTACGGTAGCCTGTGTAGACCCGGAAATGGCACCGAATAATGTACATGTGCAGGCCATGGTAGCCCCAAGACCTCCATAAATATGTCCTACAAAAGCTTTCATTAAATCCACAAGACGAGTTGCCGTTCGCCCCGAACTCATAATATCCGCTGCAAAAATAAACAATGGAATTGCCAGCAAGGCAAAAGATCCTACGCCACTCATTAACTGCTGTACAATCGTATTTGGCGGCAGCTGGGGCAGAAATACCAGAACGGAAACTGTCGAACTGAGTACCATGGACATAAACATAGGCAACCCCAATATCAGACAGGCGAACATAATAATCAATAAGGTTGCAAGCATTTTACTCTCCCTCCTTTGCCGGAACTCGATAAGCTTCCGTCAGTCCGATATAAACTTCTTTATGCACTATATTCTGAATAAATATTAGCACATACTGCAGGCAGGCAAAAAGGAATCCTACGGATACCACCAGCACAATCAGGTACATCGGAATATGCAGATTAATAGAAACCTTTCCAATTTGATACATAATGCCGACATACTGAAACCCTATTGCTGTTAAAATTCCCATTGTCACCGCTGTCACTCCCGAAATGAGAAAGGCATCAGCTTTTCTCATTTTTTCAGGCAGAAGATCAAAAATTGCCAGCATATTGATGTGTTTTCCTGTAGTTGCACAGTAACTTAAACCAATGAAAGTGACAAAAATAATCAGATCCTGTCCAAGTTCTTCCGCCGAAGAAATCCCTTTGTGCAGCAAAAATCTGCCAAGGACATTGAGTATAAGTATCACGGCCATAGCGATAATACTGCACGCCAGTACTACCTGTTCAATCTTAACGATAATGTTGTTTAGCTTTAATAAATATTTCATTCTTTTCCCTACCTCTCTGGGACAAACTACTTCTCAAAGGCATCATAAAAAGCAGCTGAGATATAATCAAGAATCAAATTTGCCGCAACATGACTGGTAAGTTCTCGATGGTCTGTCATTGGGTTTACTTCTACAAAATCAACCACATCAACGTAAGGTGCAAAAGCTCTAATGAGATCTGACATCTGAAAATGCGTTAACCCGGCCGGTTCTTGGCCGCCTGAACCCAACGCATAAGCCATATCCAATGCGTCGATATCCACCGTAAGATACACATAATCCGTATTTTTTCTCACAATTTCCAACGTTCTTGCAGCAACTTTGTCAGTGCCGAGTTCGAAAACATCTCTCGGGGTAAAAACAGTCATTCCACTTTCTTTAATGAAATGATAATGCTCAGGATAATTAAATCCCCTAGGTCCTATTTCCACCACATTGGCTGCATCATATTTTTCCATTTCAATTGCCCTTCGAATCTCACTGCTTCCGGAAAATCTCCCTTGTACCGGTGAATCAAACTTCAAATCCAAATGCGCATCAAGGTCAATGATTCCAATTTTTCCGTCGGCTTTTTCATGCAGCGCCATAAATCCCGCATTTGTTACAGAATGATCTCCGCCCAGCAACAGCGGCTTATATCCTTCATCCATAATTTTCACAATTTCAGCGGCCATCTCTTGAAGTGCCTGATAATGATCATAATGCACAATCTCATCTGCATTTCCAAAATCTTTCAGATCAATTTTGTTATAATCTACAAGATAATTGTTGCATACGTCAAACAACTTTCCGTCCTCAGCTCTGTTCATTATTCCCGAAAGTGCTGCTCTAATACTTTGAGGAGCATATCTGGCGCCCGGCCAGCCTCTTCCTGCCTCTGTGTCATAATTAAGACCATACATACCAAATTTCAGTTTATCCATAACAAATAGTCTCCTCCACTCTCATAATTTGATGCATCTGCTTAATTATATTGCAACAAACATGCCATTTTCGTCAGAGAAAAACTAAAACCAGGCATATGTTTTTTATAGTTCTCCCTACTCCTTGAAAACGCTTTATTAAATGAAAAAGTAATAATTAGTCAGATAACAAAAATGGTCAATGCAGTTTTAGGAATTTTGAAATAACTTGTAATTTTTTTGGTCATTTTGTCCTTTTTTTATACATTTTGTCTTGTGATTTTGCATTTTATCTGCTAGCTTATATAATAGGAGGTTTTTAAAATGAAAGCAGACGATAAAGTATTCAAAGAACTCTTCAGCTATACTGACTCAATTTTAATCTGTGATCCCAATGGCAAAGTACTTTACTACGAAGACTACAACGATCAGATCAACATGATGCGTTACGAAGATGCGGTTGGAAGATCTGTCTTTGACCTTTACCCCTTTTTCAAGCGGGAGGATTTTACGTTATTTCGCGCAATAGACACGAAGAGCGTGATTGTCAATGAAGTTCAGCTTTTTGAAGTCAACGGTGTACCGAAAAAGTCTCTCAATTCCGCCTATCCGCTGATTAACGAAACCGGAGTTGTAGGCTGTATGGTTATGTCAATCGAGCTGAGCGGAAAACCGGGAAAGAGAAAAAAGTCTTCTGTTTCGGCTAAATATAATTTTGAAGATATTCTGACACAGAATACCACTTTTAAATCCAGTTTTGAAAGACTTCGTATGCTGGCAAAAGGTGATGCAAATATTCTGATCTATGGAGAAACAGGTACAGGCAAAGAACTCATTGCACATACCATCCACGCCAACAGTCCCAGAAAAAGAAAACCTTTCATCATCCAAAACTGTGCGGCAATTCCCAGCAATTTGATGGAGAGCATTCTTTTTGGTTCCTCAAAAGGAAGTTTTACTGGCGCAGTGGACAAGCCGGGGCTGTTTGAAGTTGCAGAAGGAGGTACTCTTTTTCTTGATGAAATCAATTCTATTTCTCTGGAACTGCAGGGCAAACTTCTGAGAGCAATTGAAAACAAGTCAATCCGAAGAGTGGGAGAAAGCTTTGAAAGAGAAACTGATGTAAGAATTTTAGCCTCAACCAATGAAAGACTTAACCAGATGGTTCAATCAGGGGATTTCAGAAAAGATCTCTTCTACCGGCTGAATGTTGCCAGCTTTTCAATACCGCCGCTGCGAGAGCGAAAAGATGACATTCCCCTGCTCTGTAGCCACTATATTAATTATTACAACACTCTGCTTAATCACAATATCACTGGAGTAATGGATGATGTAATCGATTTTTTTACCAATTATCCATGGGAGGGTAATATTCGCGAGCTAAAAAATGTTATTGAATATGCCTGTACCATAAAAAGTTCCGGGGATATTTCATTTGGAGATATTCCAGATTACATGCTCAGCAAAAAAAAGAGTCCTGTTAAAGTTTCTTATGATGCCGTCCGCACAAAAGGAGCTGAAGAGCGTGTAGAGTATATCAAGCCCTTCACTTCTCTTGCCAGTCAAATGGATGCCCTAGAAAAGGACATTCTTGAATCGGCTTTAAAACGCAATCGCTACAGCATAACCCGAACTGCAAAAGAACTGAAAATTGCAAGGCAGACTCTTTATAACAAATTAAATAAATATAACTTGTTATAAACAAAGTTTTATTTTTTCGCATACAAAAACTCCCCTTTGACAAAACGGCTTATCTCGCCGCTGTCATCCGAGGAGTTTTTTAATGCTGCATTATGGTATACAGTGAACCAAAACAGTGGTGCCCTAAATTCTTCCTTCTGATTCCAGTTCTTTTACAAAACTGCTAATCTCAGCAAGCCCTGCTTTAAAATATTCTGCGTCACCGAATCCATAGCCGATGCGGAAACTTTTGTCCTGCTCAAAGCATTCACCATGACATACCAGAACCCCCTTCTTGTCGTAAAGTTCCTTCGCAAACTCTACAGGATCCATATTAAAATCATAATAGAGATAGGATGTAGAACTTTTACTGTCACAGGCAGCCCAGAAATGAGGCTCTTTTTCAAGCCACTCATTCAATGCCGCTCTGCCTTCATCAGTGATGGCTTTGTTTCTCCTGTAAAACAGGTCTTTATTTTCCAGCACAATAGCTGCGATCAGTTCATTGATCGGCCCCTCACAGATACTCTGATAAGACCGCAGGTTCATCAGATTTTCTTCTCTGGTTACAATCCAACCCACTCTCGTACCCGCACTGGAGAACACTTTGCTGGTACTGCTGGTGCAGATACCTTTTTCATAGAGATCACAGATTGAGTACATGTACTCATCGCTAAGACCTCTGTATATTTCATCACAGACAATATATGCCCCCACGCTGCGGGCAATGTCCACCAGTTCCATCAATTCTTCTGTTGTCAGAGTATATCCTGTCGGATTGTTCGGGTTTGCCAAATTAATCATTTTAGTATTTTCATCTACCAGCGCCCGTACTGCATTCATGTCTATTGCGTAATCGGACTTTTCATCACAGGTGAAAATTCTCACATCAACGCCCAGTGATTCAGGGATGGAATAGTATTGCTGATAGTTCGGCAAAATGCTCACAATATTATCTCCTGTTTCACACAATGCATAGCATACAATGGAGTTGGCCCCTGTTCCGCCATGTACTGACAGTACCATATCCTCTGTGACTACATCGGTATATAGTCCTGCAATCGCTTTTTTCAGACGGGGCATGCCTTCAAAATACCCATAATGAAGGCTCATATTTTCCAGTTCTTCGAAAAATTGTTTTTTATCTGTCCCTGTCATCTCCAGAAGTTCTTTTAGAGTTACCGGTTTACAGCAGCTGGATCCCAGATTGTATCTGGCTTTATCATCATAGGGATTCAACCAGAATTCGATTTTAAACTTACTGATATTCATACGTTTTCTTCACCTTTCTTCCTATATCTGTACCATCCTGTATCTTAAATATCCGCAGTCAGACCTGTGCCTTTCGAGT
This sequence comes from uncultured Emergencia sp., assembly GCA_902476665.1. Taxonomy (GTDB): domain Bacteria; phylum Bacillota; class Clostridia; order Peptostreptococcales; family Anaerovoracaceae; genus Senimuribacter. Next base: position 14,182 of record CABSEO010000001.1, on the reverse strand, counting down.
CTGCCTGTGCAATAGCTCTTTTTCCTGTCACCAGATCTAAAATAGCAAGACCTGTAGCATCAAAAATAGTTATCTGTTTATCATCTGTCCGGCCGCGAAGGTTTCCTGAAAGAACCTGTCCGATTTCGCCGGCAATATCCTCTTCGGAAATCACACCAGTCTTAATGGGAATCTCCATCTCACCAACTTTCATGCATTGTGGAATATCATCGGCAAAAATGCGTGCATTCTCAAAAATGTGGGGATCAATTTCTTCCTTGCCTTCCATATCTGCACCGATACAGCTAAAATGCGTTCCTTCCCGGACCCATTCCTTCTGGATCACCGGACTTCTTGCCGGAGTCACAGTAATAATAATATCGCTGTCTGCCACAGCAGATGCAATATCTTTTACGCCTTCAAAGACAACACTGCCACTATCCAGATGAAAGTCTTCCCAAAGTTTTTTTCCACAGGTTTCCGCAAGGTTTGCAGCATTATCAGGACACAGCTGGTCAGCAATATATACCTTTTTTAATCCGGAAAAAGCGGTCAGCGCTGCCGCAATCTGGAATATAGCCTGCTTTCCTGCTCCTAGTATGAACAGATTCTCTGAATCCTTCCGTGCCAGAAGCTGCGCCCCAATCGCCCCTGCTGCACCGGTTCTCATACAGGTAATATACGATGCGTCCATCACTCCAAGCGGAATACCCGTCTGTGAATCAAAAATCAGTAACATGCCATTGAAAGACGGAAGTCCCTTCTGCAGATTCAGTGGAAAATTATTCAGCATCTTCAGACCATGAAGCTGTTCCTCTCCGAAAATTCCTCCGGAACGGATGTCCATCACGGCATTCCTATCTGTAAAATCATGAGACACCAATGGCCATACCACAGTCTCTCCCTCTGCCTTCAATCTATAGGCGGATTTTACCCCTTCTATAACATCATTCATCTCCAATAGTTTCTTCAGATCCGTTCGTCCTAAAACTTTTACATTCATAGCTGTGCCTCCTTTTTCAGCGTTAAAGCCTTTCCTGTATTTCTTACAGTATAGGGACTCCTTTTTATTATTCCAAGGTGAAGTAATTGTATTTTTCTACAAAGAAAATAATTGAAAATCTGAGAAAAGTGAGTTAATCTAAAAATATCCGTAACACGATTATTAATTATCACTAATTACCGTCATTATTTTTAGATTTTTCTATAACAGGAGAGTGCGATGCAATATACCATATCTGATTTTTATCACACCTTTAAACCGGGACTTCGTCTCATCGCAGGTGCCGGTGGAATGACAAGATCTGTTTCCAATGTTGCAATTCTCGATTACGAACTGGATCCGGCATTGAAAAACAAATATTTCCACACTAATCTACAGGAAAACCAGCTGGCTCTTTCCAGCTTTCTTTATGCCAGAGACAACCCTTATCTCATTGGAACTGCAGTAAAGCATCTGATGGAAAAGGGATGCAGTGGACTGGCGATCAAAAATGTCTTTCATCTCCCGATTCACGATACAGTGATTCGGTATGCTGATGCGAGAAATTTTCCTGTTTTTCTGATTGAAGGAACAGATATTTATTTTGAAGACGTCATCTACCGGGTAAACCGCCGGATTGAGGCACTGCGCAGCGATGCCTTTGCCCAGAAACAGCTGGATATGCTGATGGATAAAAGTATTGACACCTCCCGTATACTTGCCTGCTGCCGCAGTCTGAATCCGTCACTACAGTCTTATCATTTCATGATTTTCTCTCATGCTGCTTCAGAATTAGAAGTAGATAATCGTGATCAAATCATCCGGCGATTTGAGGACAGTTCTCTCAATTTGCCACAGAACCTTCTCACTTCATTCAGAGGCGGAATCCTCTTTCTTTACTCTTGGGACGGAGAGAACTCTCCGGTGCTTTCAGAAATTGCACACCGATTTCAGACAGAGGTTCTGGAATCGGATGCCTGCCTCATGAGAATCGGTATCAGCAGTATTCACTATCGCCTGGAGGACTCCCCTCTGGCCTTGCGCGAAAGTCTGCAGGCCTACCATTTTGCGAACAAAAAAGACAGTCCTGTTTTCTTTGATAATCTGGGCTCATTCAAACTGCTGCTGGATTTTGCCCAGACTCCGCAAATGCAGCGGTTCAGTCGTGAAATTCTGGATAGTCTGGAAGAATACGATGCCGAAAACAGCGCAAAACTGACGGAAACCCTAGCCGTCTACTGCAACTGCGACTGCAACATTCCTGCAGCCGCCAAGGCTCTTGCACAGCATGAAAACACCATCCGTTACAGGCTGGAAAAGATCTGCAGTGTCACAGGTCTGAATTTTCGCAGTTTTAATGATATGAAACAGCTTTCTCTGGCATGGCAGATAAAACAATGCGCTGATGTCTGCTGCCAAATTGCAATACCGTCTCGTCTCTAAAAACATGTTATAGGCTTATGAGCAGGGCATTGAACAGAACAAAGATCGCAAAAGAGACTGAAGCAACAAAGCTTCAGTCTCTTTTATAAAAATCTTATTCCATTCCCGACATATGTTTTCTCGCTTCTTCCATATCTTCAGGCTGGCTTAAATCCATATCTTCATATTTTACCCATACTGTCCCTCTTTTCTTTTTATATACAAAGAACATGATAATGGAAATAGGAATGATTGCATAGCATGTCAGGAAATCAAACCAGTTGAAATCGGTAAATACCCACCAGTTTGCGCCAAAGCAGACTGCAATGCACACTAGAATGCAGAACCAGGAGCCCCATGGGAAAAACGGCGACTTATACTCCAGCTCTTTAACACTGTGTCCTTGTGCAATCCATCCTTTCCGGAATCGGTAATGTGCCACGCTGATGGTCAGCCAGTTATACACACCTGCAATACCGCAAAGATAATAGGCTGCAGTATACGCAACACCATCGCCAATGAGGGACGCCACGAAAGCAGTCGCTGCAATAGCAGCTGTCAAGAGTACAGATCTGACCGGAACTCCATGTTTGCTGATTTTTGCAAAGAATTTCGGCGCGTCACCACTTTCAGCCATATGCTGCATTGTTCTGGAAGCTGCATACATGGAGGAATTTCCACATGACAATACGGATGTCAATATAACTGCATTCATTAGAGAAGCTGCTGCTGCAAAACCTGCATTTCTAAAAATAATAGTAAATGGAGCCGCCGCCACATTATCTTCGGCTGCATCCAGCAAAGAAGGTTCCGTAAATGGAATCAGCGTTGCAACGATAAAAATGGTTCCCAGATAAAAAATCATCAGTCTCCAGAATACACTATGAATCGCTTTGGGAACATCTTTTTTTGGATTTTCAGATTCTGCTGCAGACAGTCCTACCAGTTCCGTATTGGAAAACGAAAATGCAGCAACCATCAGAATTCCAACGATTCCTCCGATACCATTGAGAAATGGAGCCTTTCCGTCTTCTCCCGCATCCAAAGTCCAGTTATGAAATCCGGCATCCTCACCTGACTGCATGATGCCCAGAATCATTAGAACACCAACTACAAGAAAAATAATTGTTACTACTACCTTAACTCCTGCAAACCAGAACTCTGCCTCTCCAAATCCTTTTACACTGAACAAATTCAAAGCCAGAAGAACAGCCAGGAAGAGAATCGCCCAGAGAGTTGAACTAGTTCCAGGAAACCAGTATTTTACAATAATTGCCCCTGCAACCAGCTCCGCGGCTACAGTCATAGAAGAGCCAAACCAGTATGACCACCCATTTGTAAACCCCCAGGCCTTATCCACAAATCGGTTTGCATAGGCCGTAAACGCACCAGGAACTGGGTATCTGGTTGCCATTTCACCCAGTGCAGTCATCATGCAATATACAACAATTCCCATGATCGCATATCCTACCATTGCACCGCCAGGGCCAGCATCCCTGATCGTTCCGCCCATTGCAAGAAATAGTCCTGTACCGATAGAGCCGCCGATCGCTATCATCTGCAGATGTCGACCCTTCAAACCTCGTTGCAGCTTTTCCTTGTGATTTTTGTCTTTGTCCATAAGATTGTCTCCTTTCATACGCCTAGCATTCGCAGAGAGGACTGTTTTCCTTAGAAGCTCAGTCTTCTCACTTGACCTTTCCCAGTACTTCAGTTTCCATCCCTATTTCCCTCTCAAAATAGTTTTTTATTGTGTCCACCTTTTTGTCTGAAGGTGTCTCGAAGATTTCTCCCTTTTCTCCAATATGATTCTTTTTGGAAGCACCCAAATCATGATATGGAAGCAGGGTTAATCGCTTCAATCCCAGATTCCTGTAAAAAGTTCCCGTTTTCTCAATGATCTCTCGACTGTCATTGACACCACTAACAAGAGGCATCCTCATCTGAATTTTTTCATGAACTTCTGGAATCCCAGCCAGTCTTTTCAGATTCTCTAAAATCACCTGATTACTGCAGCCGGTATAAGCTCTGTGAATTATGTCATCAATTGATTTCATATCATAGAGTATCCTGGATACATTTTCTTTTGTTGCAAGCTTTTCCAGCCAATCTCCACTGCCGTAGCCCGAAGTGTCCAAGCAGACATCGATACCTCTTTGGGCAGCTTTATCCACCAATTCATTAACAAATTCAGGCTGTGACAACATTTCTCCACCACTGACTGTCATTCCTCCCCCTGTATTATCATAAAATCCCTTATCCTGTTCTACCTCATACAGAATTTCCTCAATACTCATCTCTTTGGCAACTGGACGAAGCGCCAGCGCATAACAGAACCGGGTACATTCCATGCACTCATCGCAGAGCTGTCTGTCAATCCTGATTCTCTGATCCACTGCATCCGCAAAAATCGCCTGTTTGGGGCAATGAGAAAGACAGTACCCGCATCCAATACAACTTCCAGGCATTTCTATAATCTGCTGTTTAAAACTGATCAGTTCAGGATTATGACACCATCTGCAATTCAACGGACATCCTTTGAGAAACACAGTTGTTCTGATGCCCGGTCCATCCTCTGTAGAAAACTTCTGTATGCTGCCCACCAGTGCAGTCCTTGCTTTTATTTCCATTAAGCTGTTCTCCTTTATTTTTCCTGCTTAAAGGCACCTTGCGCCCCTTTGATGCACAAATATCCCCTTTCTCACGACTGCTTAAAGTGAGTTGTTCTATAGATAATAGTATCTTGTGCACTTTTATCTAACTCTGTAAAGTAAGCCATATAGCCTGCCACTCGAACCATTAACCCTTTATAGTGTTCCGGATGTTTCTGTGCCGCTTTCAGCGTCTCGTCATCCACTACGTTAATCTGAATATGCTCTCCACCATGAGCAAAATAGGTCTTAATAACTCCTTCAATGCTGGCAAGACCTTTTTCTCCTTCGACTCCTTTTGGATCAAATCGAAGGTTAAATAAGGCACCGTCATGAAAATCTGCCTGCCCCATGGAAGCTACAGATTTGACAGTAGCAGTCGGTCCGCTGACATCACGTCCCATCATAGGAGATGCATTGTCACAGAAAGGTTCACCTGCAAGTCTGCCGTCCGGAGTTGCCCCACATACCATGCCATGAGAAACATTTACAGTCTGTGAATGTACATTAAAGGAAAATTTTCCGCCTCTTGCATCCGGCCAGGTCTGAATATTGTCTGCTATGAAGTGCATCATTTCTCGATAGATACCATCTACATGCTCCTGGTCATTTCCATATTTCTCAGGTTTATTCAAAAGTAACTGTCGAAGTCTCTCTTCACCTTCAAAATTATTATCCAAAGCTCGGATGAGCTGATCCATTGTGACATCCTTATCTTCAAAAACACACTTTTCTACAGCTGCAATAGAATCAGCCAAGTTTGCAGCCCCGGTAATGTACATGCCGGCAGTACAATATTTAGCTCCACCCTGCTGAACAGACTTTCCACTTTCTACGCAGCCTTTTGTCAGCATGGAAGCAAAGATTACCGGAAATCTAGTCATATGAATGCTCTGCATCACTTTATAGCCAGTGGCAACCAGCTGATAATGATGAAGAATCTGCTTTTTCAAAGCATCTTTAAATTCCTCAATATTCCGAAACTCTCTAGGATCTCCTGTCTGAAGACCCATCAATTTCCCTGTAGATGGATCTACTCCATTGTGAAAAACGAACTCCAGCATTTTTCCCATGTTCACATAACCTGCATCAGGTGAACCGTCGGTGGTTCCGCCGCCGGGGCCCGGCTGAATACAACCTACAATAGTCCAGTCTCTGGCTTCTTCCATGGTACAACCTTTCCCCAGGGCCATTTGCATTGCTGCACTGTCATTGAAAAATCCAGGATTAGCCTGACCTTCCTGAATCATCTTGCATCCCTTGCGAATCAGCTCTTCTGGGGTTTTCTCCCACACCCTTACAGCCATAACCGGCTGAGTAGTTTTCAACTGATTTGCCGCCTCCAGACACAGATAAGACAAATCATTCGTGGCATCCTGACCATCAGGTGTCTGTCCGCCAACTACCAGTATCTCCCACATAGGATATCCTGCAAAAGAGGTGGCATACCATTTATCCCTTACCTCATAAACCTCACAGGCTTTTAGATACAAACATTCCAGAAGTTCCAAGGCCTCTTCCTGAGTAATATTCTTTTCATCGATAACATCTTTCTTGTAATATGGCCACATGTACTGATCAAATCTGCCAAAGCCACAGGCAGTAGTGCACACTTCGATATGAAAATATACATGTGCAAACCAGATCATCTGAAGCGCCTGCCAGAAATTCTGCGGCGGATTTTCCGGCACTATTCGGCAGTTTTCTGCAATCGTCAAAAGTTCTTTTTTTCTTTTTTCATCACTGCAGGTCGACGCTTGTCGCTCAGCCTCCTCAGCCATTCTGTGAGCATAGGTTATCAGTCCTTGGCATTGAATGATACATGCTTTCCAGTAGTCAATTTTCTCCTGATCCTCCCGACATTGACTGACCATGCCTGCGATATTGTTTTTGCATTCCTCTATATAGCCCGCAAGACCCACAGTCAAAAGCTTTTCATGGTCACAAGTTGTCTCTCCTGAAACTCCGTTTCTAAGCCCTACCGTAATAATATCATCCTGAATACACTCCTCAATATGCGCTGGCAGTGCTGTTTTGGAAAGATCCTCCATAGATCTGCCCTTCCAGTATTTAAGTGTCTCCAGAATCTGTTCTCTGTCCTCAGGCGAAATATCATAAGGGTCCTTTGTTCTTACAGGAAAATCATCAATATCACTAACATACCAAGAGCTAGATTGAAATTCGGGATGTAAATTAGCTCCTCTGTATTTATTAGTAGCCGTTCCTACAATGAGCTCATCCTCCATGATCAGCGTTGTCATCCTCTCCGCAATATACTTTACAACCTCAGCACGAAAGATTGGAACTGCATCCCCTGCAAATTTCTGATAAGCCTCTGTCGCCAGTACAACTCGCTCTGCAGTGATACACGGTCTAGTATCCCAGAGTTTATTTCTCATACGCGTAATTCTTTCGTTCAGCATATTTGTTTTTCCTCCTTTTTACTCTTTAATATTTTTCCATCTCTACTTTTTCTTTCGGAGCAGGAAATGATACTGAAAGCTGCTCCATATCTTCTTCGGTAAGCTTTATTGCTGATGCTGCCGCATTTTCTCTGATGTGTTCAAACCCCACCGCCTTGGGAATTGCTGTAACATCAGGCTGCTGTAATACGAAAGCTAACAGTAGCTGAACAACAGAAATTCTGTGTCGTGCTGCCACCTCCTGTACATTCTTGTCAGTCATCAAAGCTTCTTTAGATGCTCCATCCTGAGTAACGAGAGCCCCTGCCTGACCTACAGGACTGTAAGCCATAAACGGAATTCCCCTTTCCCTTTGCCAAGGAATTAAGTCATATTCAATACCTCTGCTTCCAAGATTATATAAAACCTGATTAGTGCAGCATTTTCTGCCATCCGGCACTTTCATCAAATCCTCCATATCATTAACATCGAAATTAGAAACGCCCCAGCGTCTGATCTTACCACGGGATTTCAGATCTTCCATGCAGTAAACCACTTCGGACAAATCTGCATCCTCTCTCCAGTGAAGCAGATACATATCCAGATAATCGGTCCCTATCAGTTTCAGGGAGCGCTCCAGACTGCTGTAAATTCTATGCCGGTTAGCATTTTGTGGATATACTTTACTCACCACATAAAGACTGCTGCGATCTTCACCGCATATAGCGTTTCCCAGTATATTTTCTGCCTTTCCTTCTGCATACATCTCCGCAGTATCCAGAAGTCTGATTCCTTGTTTTATACCAAAACGAAGACCGTCGATCTCCCTTTGATACTGCATATCATCCTCTCCCATCTGCCAGGTTCCCTGGCCTAATCTCGGCATAAATGAACCGTCAGGCAGCCGCACAAAATCTTTCTGCAGCTTTATCGAAATATCTGTTTGCATAGTTATCCCCTTCCTTTCTGCCAGCATGTTTTATGACTGCATTCCTTATTCTTTCGTCTCAAATTTTAGTTGAAATTTCTGACAACAACAATAATTTCTTTGCTGTAAATATTGATTTCTTTGCTAATATTCGATATATTAAAAATAGACACATAACATACTGGAAAGTAGAGGAGGTGGATTCTATGCTTTACGAAAAAATTAATTACCCCGATGATTTTCCCATCAAAATCACTATTGGAAATATTGCAGAATATCCTGCACACTACCATCAGGACATTGAATTTGTCTATGTTCTTCAAGGCAAAATCCGGCTGAAAAACGGCTACTGTCATTACAGCCTGAAAGAAGGAGATATTTTCACAAACAGTGGTCACGAGGTTCACAGCCTGACAACCGAAAGTCAAGATAACACAGTTGCAGTCATTCAGGTCAGCAACCGGTTCTTTACCAGATATTTTCCACAGCTGACCAGAAACTGTTTTCGGACCTATGTTAATCAGGATCCGGGACTTCAACTGGATCACCTGCGTCAAATGCTATTGAGCATTCTTCTTGATTATCTCAGAAAAAGTTTTAACTACAAAAACCAGTGTATTTTTATGATGATCGATGTCATCGAATATCTTAACCGATATTTTAATCTGTTTTATTTTGAAAATCAGGTGGTAGTCAATTTCAAAGAAGATAATCCTATCATCACACAACGAATAAGCAGAATCATTAACTATATTTATGAGAATTACGCCTCTAAGATCACATTACAGACATTGGCCAGCCAAGAGCATCTGAACGCATTCTATCTTTCTCATCTGATCAGTGATCATATCGGAATTAATTTCCAGGAACTGCTATGTTTTGCACGAGTTGAGATGTCAGAAGTTCCCCTTCTGCAGACAGAGAAAAAAATCAGCGCAGTAGCCCGAGAAGTAGGATTTTCTACAACTGCTTATTATGAAAAATACTTTAAAAAATGGTTTGGATGTAGTCCCCTAGAACATCGAAAGAAACTTCAGCCAAAAAGCCTCAGCAGTTCCAATCCTCCACACATTAGATATCTTTCCGATCTTGATGCAATTCATCTGATCAGACGCTGCCTTTCTGCTATCAACAGTCAACAAACCAATTTGCTGGCTATCAGCCGTACACAAAGCAGTGTAATCATTAAATCCGATAAACTTCCGGTATTAGCATTAAACCATCATTTGGAACTTAGCATCACCAGTGAAGATTTGCATTATATGGGAAACAAACTCTTTTCCATACTACAGGATCTTCAACCGTCGAAAATTTATCTTACAGAGATACAAAGAGAAAAATCCCTTTCTGGCTCCGGTGACACCACTCTTTCTCATGATACGAGCAGGCTCTTACACCGATTAGAATCCGAAGGATTTTCTGTTCATATAATCTCAGAAAACGGGCTTGATTCGGCACCTTCTTTTGGATGCGATTCTATTGCCGCCTTTTTTCATATTTTTAAGGAATATTTTTTATCGGATACACCGGTTCCCTGTCGCCTCCGTGATCAGGGAGAACCTGCGATTACATTGAAAGGATCTCTTTCATGTTTCACCTCAGGAATGATTGCCAAGCCTGCCTATTATGCCTATCGCCTTCTCACTCTTCTTAAAGGCGATTTGCTCTACTGGCACAAACATTATGCGGTTATCAGAATAAACAGCGCTCACCAGCCGTCCTATGCATTTCTTGTCTTCAACTACAATAATGAAATAGAGCGGCTCTGTCTACGCAGTTGTAGCGTTCATGAGGTGCATGATGTCTGCAGCAGCTTTATTGATGAATATAGTCTGGATTTTACCCTTCCTCTTAATCAGGGGAAATATTCTGTTATAAAATTTGCGCTTAATGAGGATAACAGCATCTTTCACTATATGGCTCAACTGGGATTTCCTAAATCTCTTCCACTACCGGAAAACTGGTTTCATCTGCTGAACACCGGCCTGCAAATGCAAGGACATTCTGAAACTATGGTTGACAATAGTCTCAATATCAGTTTTCAACTCCGCGGTCCGTCTGTGCAGCTGGCATTAGTTCAGCCAACAGATTAAGAACTCTCATCTCTTTTTTGCAAAGAAAAACAGACATCCGTGTTTCTCACTGATGTCTGTTTTCACATCAATAATCAGAATTGCTGAATGGCTTCTGCGTACAGTAAAATAAGCTGTCCAGCAGTTCCAGATAACTTTCATCGCTGAGTTTTACCGCTCCCAGACGCACCATTCCACCAAGCTGACAGGACCCCAAAAACAGAGACGATAAGTTTCCTTTTCCGCATGTCAGAGTAACCGCCTCATCTCCCTGCTCAGCGTTCTCCCAGTGACTGCAGCGACCATCCATCGTTTTTCTAAAAACTGCAGAAAAAATCTCTGTCTTATGCGCAAGCTCATCTTCGCAGACAAATTTCACCTTGATCTCAACAGGCGGAAAGCGCCGCATACGGGTTTCCTCAATAAATTTTTCCGGATTGATGATTTTATGCATTGTACCGATGGCAGATCGATTTGACTGCAGATATCCGAAAGGGATATAGTAGCCGGATACATCCTGCGCACTGTCCAGCAGATGATAAAAATCCGGTTCTCCCGTATTGATAACTACCGACTGCGCAAGGTCTGCCTGATTTCGCAGAAATCCCAAAAGGACTTTCAGTATCTGCGGACTGTCATAAACCATCTCATCCACTTCAATATGATTAAGCGTATAATTAACCTGACTGTCACAGACATAACGATAAGCAAGATAGCCCGCCAGCTGCTCTCCGCCGTAGAGTCCCACCCGTGTCGTCTGTGTATCCTTTTTCATCTGCCGCAATTCTTCACTGAACTTCTGAAGCTGTCCGTGATTATTCTCTACAAAACGTCTGTGGCAACTGATAACTTTTTCCAGATCGTCTGCTCCTAACAGTACCATGGAAGTAGTATCTTCACATTCAGGCAGCTGCGCAGAAGGAATATGATACTGTTCCATCTTACTTCCATAGCCATACCCCATCTTGTGATAAAATCCCATATTAAAAGGCAGCAGCAGTGCCACAAGGCCTCCCTGCTCACTGGTATATTCTTCAAAAAATCTCACCATATCCAGAGCTGCCCCCCGTTTCTTATACATCGGGTGAACGCCCAGAGACATCAGCCCTACCGCAGGTTTCATCTGGCCATAAAGATTCATGGAAAAGCTGACCAGCTTCATAATAGCAATCAGCTTGCCGTCTTCAAAAAGGCCGGTAAACTTTACGTCATCATCCAGAGACATATCGGTCAAAGTTTTTTCACGATAAGCCTCTCTGCATTCTGCATCCAGGCTTTTGAAGGCGGGATAGGCATTTAAATAAATATCCAGATAATCTTCCAGCCATTCTTCTGTGATAAAACGAATTTCTCTTCCATTTTCCAGTTTCATAGAAGCACCTTCCTTTCTCTGACTCTATCATAAACCTTCTGTCACAAGGTGCAACAGGAACTCTTTGTAGAAAATTACAATGGACCTGATTCTCTGTTATTTTCCTTCCATCACAGCAATAATCTCATCCACTGCCGCAATAATACTTTCCTGATCCTGTAGAACTACCGAAGCATACAGGTTCAGTCCATCCATATAACAGGCCTCACTGCCTACGCTACCGGTAATGCTCTGCTTTTTGATGGTCCAGGTCGGCATACCGTCTGACTGCATTTTAATCAGACGCCGGATATCTTTTTGAGACATGTTGATCTCTACACAATCCTCTATCGCATTCAGAATCGACGTATATTTTGTCAGAATCGTTGTACTGGACATAGCCTTCTTCAGTACACCTTCCAGCACCAGCTGCTGATTTTTGTTTCTCTGAAAATCTCCGTCACTAAAGGATTTTCGTTCTCTTGCAAACGCCAGGGCTCTGGATCCATCCATCTGATTTACGCCTTCATAAAATTCATAGTAGACATCCATACCATGGGTGACAAAAGTATAGTCAGAGTATACTTCAATACCGCCTATGGCATCTACCAGTTCTGTCACTGTGGTATAATTGACCTTGACATAATAGTTCATATCAAGTCCTGTCAGCTTTTCTACAGCTGCCACAGTTTCCTGAATACCGTGATTCCCTGTATGCGTCAGTTTATCCATGGCGCCCCCGGTATCAGGCAGTTCAATATAATAGTCTCTCGGGATGGAAGTCAGCAGAATCTGATGGGTCTTTGGATTAACGGTTACAATCATATTCACGTCAGATCTTGAAACCACATCAATAGATCCCTCTGTATCCAGTCCGCTCACATAAATGTTAAAAGAGTCTTTCGTCACATCTACATCCTTTACAATATTTTGTGACTTAATAGGAACTTTTACAGTATAGACAATCTTGGAGCCATCCTTGAACCCGCTGGTTTCACTGCACATGCTGGTGTAGTGGTTTTCACTGACAAAGAGCAGCTCACTGCTTCCCTGCAGCAGGCCGTCAGCCATGGTATTCAGGTCTTCCTCCATCTCGTATTCAACCTGACCTTCTTTTTTCAGCATATTTTTGGCTTCAGAATATTTTATCTCATTGGTCAGGAGAGTCTTGACAGTCTTCCCCCTGATACTGTCAACACCATCATAGGAACTGTCAGAGCTGGCCAGTACATAGTATGGCTCAGTCTGAACCTTTACTGTTGTAATCTTTCCAAAAAAATCAATGGTTCCCGACATATACACAATACCTGCGCAGTAAACGCCGGTCAGCATGACGGAAACAATCAGTGAAATGATTCTTCTTGACTTCTTGAACCGCATGGAAAACAGCGGAAAGAAGGTCAGAAGCAGGAGCAGTGCCACTCCTCCCAGAACCATGGCCAGATATCTGGGAATTAGTATATCCATATAGATCAGCACACCCGCAAAGGCCATGGTAATCAGCAGATATAAAACAGACCATACTCTGGTGAACTTCTTGAATCCTGTTTTTCCGTTATTTTTTTTCTGATGTTTATCGCTTCGCATCTTGTCCTCTAATGAATTTTTATTTGCCCACCTCGTCTTTTCTCAAAATATTTGTCAAAAAGACACCGGACTATGACATTTTACTATGTATGTAGAAATTTGTCGATAGTTCTTAAGGAAAATTCAGAAAGTGAAAATTCACCAGTAACCGAAAAGAGACTGTCTTTTTAAATGACAGTCTCTTTGCATCTTGTCAAACTATTTTCTGTTCCGCTGCTGAAAAGGCACATAATCCGCATCAACACCAAAATGTCTCGGTCCAAAGACTTCAAGTCCTTTTTCGCATTTCCAGATTTCTGGAGCGGGCAGTACAATGACATTAATCTCGTCACCCACTTCAAAGTCAGGAGTAGTCATCGGATCGCCATTCTTATCGAGCATGCAGATCAGATCAGGAACGGTCACATCTAGCTCTCCATTTCGGAAAGAAGCAATGTTCTCATTCTTGAACGTGATACGATAAGATTCTCCCTGATACTCTTTTATACCGTCCAGATAAATATCGCCAAACTGGAAACCGTCCCGCAGCTCCCACGGCATGTTGCTGACAGTACCACGGAACAGTACTTCTCCGCTGCAGGCATTTGCCACTGCAGATGCCGCATCCTGTTTCTCCTCCTTGGATTTTCTGAGAAGTCTGCCAATCTTCAAAGCATAAGTGATTGCGCCGGAAATAATCGCGTTTTTGTACTGCGCTATAGTCATTGGATGATCACTGACACTGATATCATCCCCACTGACTGTGGCAACAGCACGAACCAGTGTTTCAATACGCAAATCGTCCAACATTTCTCTGAAAATCATCACT